>NZ_PIJG01000043.1:0-26397 GCF_002809955.1 Geobacillus sp. Manikaran-105 | reverse complement strand
ACAGAGTCGGAATTTTGTTCCGTTTGGTAAAATATACAAAAACCAGAGAGGGCTGACTCCAAAAGTCCGCTTTTTGGCGGACTTTTGGGTCAGCCCCTTTTTTCTTGATTACTCGATGATTTCCGATACGGAACCAGCGCCAACTGTACGGCCGCCTTCACGGATCGAGAATTTCGTTCCTTCCTCGATCGCGATCGGCGCGATCAGCTCAACCGTCATCTCAACGTTGTCGCCAGGCATAACCATTTCAACGCCTTCCGGAAGCGTGATGATGCCTGTTACGTCCGTTGTGCGGAAGTAGAATTGCGGACGATAGTTCGAGAAGAACGGAGTATGGCGTCCGCCTTCCTCTTTCGTCAGAACGTAAACTTGTGCTTTAAATTTCGTATGCGGCGTGATCGAGCCCGGTTTTGCCAATACTTGGCCGCGCTCAACTTCGTCGCGCGATACACCGCGGAGAAGCGCGCCGATGTTGTCTCCAGCTTCTGCTTGGTCAAGAAGTTTACGGAACATTTCAACACCCGTAACCGTCGTGGCTTTCGGCTCGTCAGAAAGACCGATGATTTCAACCGGGTCGCCGACTTTGAGCGTACCGCGCTCAACACGGCCCGTCGCAACCGTACCACGGCCTGTGATCGAGAAAACGTCCTCAATCGGCATCATGAACGGTTTGTCAACTTCACGTTGCGGAGTCGGGATGTACTCATCAACCGCGTTCATCAATTCAATGATTTTTTCTTCCCATTGCGGATCGCCTTCGAGCGCTTTTAATGCCGAACCTTTGATAACCGGCACTTCATCGCCCGGGAAGTCGTATTCAGAGAGAAGGTCGCGAACTTCCATTTCAACGAGTTCAAGCAATTCTTCGTCGTCCACCATGTCGCATTTGTTCAAGAAAACAACGATGTACGGAACGCCGACTTGGCGGGAGAGAAGAATGTGTTCGCGCGTTTGCGGCATCGGACCGTCAGCTGCCGATACAACAAGGATCGCGCCGTCCATTTGCGCTGCGCCCGTGATCATGTTTTTGACGTAGTCAGCGTGGCCCGGGCAGTCAACGTGCGCATAGTGACGAGCATCTGTTTCATACTCGACGTGCGCTGTCGAAATCGTGATCCCGCGTTCACGCTCTTCCGGAGCTGCGTCGATTTGGTCGTACGCTCTTGCTTCCGCTTTCCCTTGTTTCGCAAGAACTGTTGTGATCGCAGCTGTCAACGTCGTTTTCCCATGGTCAACGTGGCCGATCGTGCCAATGTTGACGTGCGGTTTCGTGCGCTCAAATTTCGCTTTAGCCATGAGAAAGATCCTCCTTAAAAGTAAAATATGAATTTGTATAGTTAGGTAAGTATAGGATGCTTGGGAACAAAATGTTCCCAAGTCTTACTTACATAAGTATTTATAGCGAAACTAACAAGAGAAATCAATTATTCGCCTTTATTTTTTTTGATAATTTCATCGGCGATGTTTTTCGGAACTTCTTCATAGTGATCAAATACCATCGAGAATGTTCCGCGCCCTTGCGTGTTCGAACGGAGCGATGTCGCATAACCGAACATTTCGGCCAGCGGTACCATCGCGCGCACGACTTGGGCGTTCCCGCGCGCTTCCATCCCTTCAACGCGGCCGCGGCGAGATGTGATGTCACCCATAATGTCGCCGAGGTATTCCTCAGGGATGACAACTTCGACTTTCATGATCGGCTCAAGGAGAACCGGCTCGCACTTCGTCGCGGCGTTTTTCAGCGCCAATGAAGCGGCGATTTTGAACGCCATTTCACTCGAGTCGACGTCGTGGTACGATCCGTCGAACAGTTTCGCTTTAATGTCGACGACCGGATAGCCAGCTAAGACGCCATTTTGCATCGCTTCTTCCAAACCAGCTTGGACGGCCGGCACATACTCTTTCGGAACGACACCGCCGACGATGGCGTTTTCGAATTCAAAGCCTTTGCCGCGTTCGTTCGGCGAGAATTCGATCCAAACATGACCGTATTGACCGCGGCCGCCGGACTGGCGAACGAATTTGCCTTCGACTTGGGCCGATTTGCGGAACGTTTCGCGGTAAGCAACTTGCGGCGCGCCGACGTTCGCCTCAACTTTGAACTCACGGCGCATCCGGTCAACGATGATGTCAAGATGCAGCTCGCCCATTCCGGAAATGATCGTTTGCCCCGTTTCCGGGTCGGTGTGAGCGCGGAACGTCGGGTCTTCTTCTTGCAGTTTTTGCAGCGCTTGACCCATTTTGTCTTGGTCCGCTTTCGATTTCGGTTCGATCGCCACCGAAATAACCGGCTCTGGGAATTGCATCGACTCGAGGATGACGAGATTTTTCTCATCACATAGAGTATCGCCGGTTGTCGTATCTTTTAAACCTACTGCTGCCGCAATGTCGCCGGCATAGACTGTTGAGATTTCTTGACGGTGGTTCGCGTGCATTTGCAACAAGCGGCCGATCCGTTCGCGTTTGCGTTTCGTCGAGTTCATGACGTACGAACCGGAATCAAGCGTTCCCGAGTATACGCGGAAGAACGTCAATTTCCCGACATACGGGTCGGTCATGATTTTGAACGCCAGCGCTGCAAACGGAGCGTCGTCACGCGCTTCGCGAGTCACTTCTTCTTCCGTATCCGGAATGACGCCGCGAATCGCCGGAATGTCAACCGGAGACGGCAAGTAGTCGACAACGCCGTCAAGGAGCAGCTGAACACCTTTGTTTTTGAATGCCGAGCCGCAGAAGACCGGGAAGAATTCAACACTGATCGTCGCTTTGCGGATGGCGGCTTTCAGCTCTTCTTTCGTGATCTCTTCGCCTTCCAAATATTTCATCATTAATTCTTCGTCCAGCTCAGCGACCGCCTCAACCAGCTTGTTATGGTACTCTTCTGCCATATCGCGGTATTCTTCCGGAATGTCAATGCGCTCAATGTTTTTGCCGAGCTCGTCGTGGTAATGGTATGCGCACATTTCAACCAGGTCGATAATGCCAGAGAACTGGTCTTCGGCGCCGATCGGCAGCTGCACCGGGTGAGCGTTTGCTTGCAAGCGGTCGTGGAGCGTTTTTACCGCATACAAGAAGTCCGCACCGATTTTGTCCATTTTGTTGACGAACACGATCCGTGGAACACCGTATGTGGTTGCTTGACGCCAAACCGTTTCCGTTTGCGGTTCTACGCCGGATTGGGCATCAAGAACTGTAATGGCTCCATCCAACACGCGCAACGAACGTTCAACCTCAACCGTGAAGTCGACGTGCCCCGGCGTGTCGATGATGTTGATGCGATGGCCTTTCCATTGCGCCGTTGTCGCCGCCGACGTAATCGTAATCCCGCGCTCTTGCTCTTGCTCCATCCAGTCCATCGTGGCTGCGCCTTCGTGCACTTCCCCGATTTTATGAACGCGTCCTGTGTAGAACAAGATCCGTTCCGTCGTCGTCGTTTTCCCGGCGTCAATGTGCGCCATGATCCCTATGTTGCGAGTGTTTTCTAAGGAGAACTCTCTTGCCATAGTGGTTATTTTCTCCTTCCTTACAAAATAAAATATAAGCAGATGGCGCCGCCATCTATGGCGCAATCTCTTTTTTTAGAGAAGTTATACAGCACGCAGCCGAAAGGGCCACAATATATAGGAAGATAGGTGAACAGGCAACATCAGCCGTGCCTTCTCACCTATTCCCTTAAGGCAGCGCTCCTTACCAGCGGTAATGGGCAAACGCTTTGTTCGCTTCAGCCATTTTATGCGTATCTTCGCGTTTTTTCACCGCTGCGCCTGTGTTGTTGGCAGCGTCCATGATCTCGTTCGCCAAGCGTTCTTCCATCGTTTTCTCTCCGCGAAGGCGGGCGTATTGCACAAGCCAGCGCAATCCGAGGGAAACGCGGCGGTCCGGACGGACTTCGACCGGAACTTGGTAGTTCGCCCCACCGACGCGGCGAGCGCGCACTTCCAACACCGGCATCACGTTTTTCAGCGCTTGTTCAAACACTTCCATTGGATCTTTACCCGTGCGTTCACGAATAATATCAAAGGCAGTGTAAAGAATTTTTTGTGCTTTTGATTTTTTTCCATCGATCATAATTTTATTGATCAAACGGGTAACAAGTTTTGAATTGTAAATTGGGTCTGGCAATACGTCACGTTTAGCAACAGGGCCTCTACGTGGCATAGTTTTTCCTCCCTTCAGGAAAACATTCTCTTCACTTCATTATTTTTTCGCTGCTTTTGGTTTTTTCGCGCCGTATTTCGAACGACCTTGCATCCGGTTGGCAACGCCAGCCGTATCAAGCGCACCGCGGATGATATGGTAGCGCACCCCTGGCAAGTCTTTAACACGTCCGCCGCGGATCAGCACAACGCTGTGTTCTTGCAAGTTATGGCCGATCCCCGGGATGTAAGCCGTTACCTCGATCCCGTTCGTCAGACGGACACGGGCATATTTCCGAAGCGCCGAGTTCGGTTTTTTCGGCGTCATCGTGCCGACACGCGTGCAGACGCCGCGTTTTTGCGGAGACGCCACATTTGTTTGTTCTTTTTTGAAGCTGTTGTACCCTTTGTTCAACGCAGGGGATTTCGATTTAAATACTTTTTTCTCGCGTCCTTTGCGGACTAATTGGTTGATTGTAGGCATGAAAAAGTTCCTCCTTTCACATGTATCGTTTAAGCCCACATATCCAGGTGGTTCATCATGTATGCAAACAAAGGTTTAAAGGCAAACGGATCAACGGAGAATCGCCACTGCAGCCGCGCCGACTTGGATTTTGCATGCTTTGCCGAGCTTTTTCATCGAGTCGACTTTCGTGACCGGCACGTTCGCTTCATTGGCAGCAGCGGTCACTTTTTCGATAATCGGCAAATCGGCATCTTCCGCTACGATCACTTCCGTTGCTTTCCCTTCCTTTAAAGCCCTTATCGTTTGTTTGGTTCCAATGACGATTTTCCCAGCCTGCAATACTTTTTCATAAGACATGTAACATATCCTCCAAAGTACCAGGTTGTTGGAACACCTTTATTAGACTACCATTTTCTTTGTTCATTGTCAACCGGATTTTTTTATCAAGGACCGGCCGGTCAAAGGCTGCCTTGAACCGGCCGATCTCTGCTTTTTACTTCGATGGAACCGTATCGCCAGCCGTTTCCTTCTTGACGGCAGGTTTTACTTTTCGATAGCGGGCCATGCCCGTTCCGGCTGGGACAAGTTTGCCGATAATGACGTTTTCTTTCAAGCCGAGCAGCTCATCCCGCTTCCCTTTGATGGCGGCGTCGGTCAGGACGCGCGTCGTTTCTTGGAACGAAGCCGCGGACAAGAACGAATCCGTTTCAAGCGACGCTTTCGTAATACCGAGCAGCACCGGGCGGGCTGTCGCCGGTCGCTTTCCTTCGCGGATGGCTTGGGCGTTGACATCGGTAAACTGATGGACGTCCAAAAGCGTGCCCGGCAGCACATCCGTATCGCCGGCATCGACAACGCGCACTTTGCGCAGCATTTGCCGCACCATCACTTCAATATGCTTATCGCTGATTTCAACCCCTTGCATCCGGTATACTTTTTGCACTTCGCGGAGCAAGTATTCTTGCACAGAAGTAATGTCGCGCACGCGCAACAGCTGTTTCGGGTCGACCGAGCCTTCTGTCAGCTCCTGACCGCGCTCGACGCGCTGTCCTTCTTCCACTTTGATCCGCGCGTTGTATGGAGCAACGTACGTGCGCGTTTCGACCTCGCCTTGAACAACGATCTCATATTGGTTGTCGCGCGTTTCGTTCACGGAAATGACCGTGCCGTCGATTTCAGAAATGACCGCTTGCCCTTTCGGATTGCGCGCCTCAAACAGCTCCTGCACCCGCGGCAAACCTTGGGTAATGTCGTCCCCGGCGACGCCGCCCGTATGGAACGTCCGCATCGTCAGCTGCGTGCCCGGCTCACCGATCGATTGAGCGGCGATAATGCCGACCGCCTCGCCAACTTCCACATCCATGCCCGTCGCCATATTGCGGCCGTAGCATTTTTTGCATACGCCATGGCGCGTGTTGCAGGCAAAGACGGAGCGGATCCACACTTCCGTGATGCCCGCCTTAATAATTTCGTTTGCAATGTCTTCAGTGATCATTTCGTCTTTGCGGACGATCACTTCACCGGTTTCCGGATGGCGCACCGTTTTGTGCGCATAGCGGCCGACAAGCCGTTCTTCCAGCTTGACGACGACCTCGGTGCCATCCGTCAATGCGCGTGCCAAAATGCCGCGGTCGGTGCCGCAATCCTCTTCGCGGACGATGACATCCTGCGCCACATCGACGAGACGTCTCGTCAAATATCCCGAGTCGGCCGTTTTGAGCGCCGTATCCGCCAACCCTTTCCGGGCGCCGTGCGTCGAGATAAAGTACTCCAATACCGTCAGCCCTTCGCGGAACGACGATTTGATCGGCAGTTCGATGATCCGGCCGGCCGGGTTGGCCATTAAGCCGCGCATCCCGGCGAGCTGCGTAAAGTTCGACGCGTTCCCCCGCGCTCCGGAATCGCTCATCATAAAGATCGGGTTGCGCTTATCGAGCGATTTCATCAAGCGGTCTTGGATTTTATCTTTCGCCGCGCTCCAGATGGAGATGACGCGCTCATACCGCTCTTCGTCGGTGATCAACCCGCGGCGGAACTGCTTTAAGACGGTATCGACCTTCGCTTGCGCCTCATCCAAAATTTCTTGTTTTTCCGGCAAGACGACAATGTCAGCGACGCCGATCGTAATCCCGGCTTTCGTCGAATATTGGAAACCGAGGTCTTTCATGCGGTCCAGCATTTTTGACGTCTCGGTGATTTTGAACCGCTTGAACACTTCAGCAATAATTTGCCCGAGCACTTTTTTCTTAAACGGCGGCACAGGCTCGCGCTTGCGAATCTCCTCGCGCACGTTGACCCCTTTGTCAAGGAAATACTTGTCCGGCGTCCGCCCTTCGATGTTTTCCGTCGTCGGCTCGTTAATGTACGGGAACGAGTTGGGCAAAATTTCGTTGAAAATCAGTTTGCCGACCGTCGTTAAGAGCAGTTTGTTGTTTTGCTCCTCGGTAAACGTTTCATTTTTCAGCGAGCCGGCATGGACGGCGATGCGCGAATGGAGATGGACATAACCGTTATGGTAAGCGAGCAGCGCTTCGTCCGTATCTTTGAACACCATGCCTTCGCCGATCGCCCCTTCGCGTTCCATCGTCAAGTAATAGTTTCCTAACACCATGTCTTGGGAAGGCGTCACGACCGGCTTTCCGTCTTTCGGGTTCAAAATGTTTTGCGCCGCCAGCATCAACAGGCGCGCTTCCGCTTGTGCCTCGGCCGACAGCGGCACGTGCACCGCCATTTGGTCGCCGTCGAAGTCGGCGTTGTATGCCGTACAAACGAGCGGATGAAGGCGGATGGCCCGGCCTTCGACGAGCGTCGGCTCAAAGGCTTGAATGCCGAGACGGTGAAGCGTCGGGGCGCGGTTGAGCAGCACCGGATGCTCTTTAATGACGTCTTCAAGCACATCCCATACCTCAGGGTGGACGCGCTCAATTTTCCGTTTCGCGCTTTTAATGTTGTGCGCCAGCCCCCGCTCCACAAGCTCCTTCATGACGAACGGCTTAAACAGCTCGAGCGCCATTTCTTTCGGCAGGCCGCATTGATACATTTTCAAGTTCGGACCGACGACAATGACGGAACGGCCGGAGTAGTCAACGCGTTTGCCGAGCAGGTTTTGCCGGAAGCGCCCTTGCTTCCCTTTCAGCATGTGGGAAAGCGATTTTAACGGGCGGTTCCCCGGCCCGGTCACCGGACGGCCGCGGCGGCCGTTGTCAATCAAGGCGTCGACCGCTTCCTGGAGCATCCGTTTCTCGTTTTGGACGATAATATTCGGCGCGCCAAGGTCAAGCAGGCGCTTCAGCCGGTTGTTGCGGTTAATGACGCGGCGGTACAAATCGTTTAAGTCCGATGTCGCAAACCGGCCCCCATCGAGCTGGACCATCGGGCGCAATTCCGGCGGAATGACCGGCAATACATCTAGCACCATCCACGCTGGGTCGTTTCCGGAGCTGCGGAACGCCTCAAGCACTTCAAGCCGTTTAATGATGCGGGCGCGCCGCTGTCCTTGCGCCGTCTTCAGTTCTTCTTTCAACGCCGCCACTTCTTTATCCAAATCAATGTCCTGAAGCAGCTTTTTGATCGCTTCCGCCCCCATCGACGCTTGGAACGACTGGCCGTATTTCTCGCGATAGGCGCGGTATTCCTTTTCCGACAGCAGCTGTTTTTTCTCCAGCGGCGTATCGCCGGGATCGGTGACGACGTAAGAGGCAAAATAAATCACTTCTTCGAGCGCCCGCGGCGACATATCAAGCACAAGCCCCATCCGGCTCGGGATGCCTTTGAAATACCAGATGTGGGAAACCGGAGCAGCGAGCTCAATATGCCCCATCCGTTCGCGGCGGACTTTTGACCGCGTCACTTCAACGCCGCAGCGGTCACAGACAACCCCTTTGTAACGGACGCGCTTATACTTGCCGCAATGGCATTCCCAGTCTTTTGTCGGGCCGAAAATGCGTTCGCAAAACAAGCCGTCTTTTTCCGGCTTTAGCGTCCGGTAGTTGATCGTTTCCGGCTTTTTGACTTCACCGTACGACCAAGAACGAATTTTCTCCGGGGAAGCGAGCCCGATTTTCATGTACTCGAATTTATTGACATCTAGCAAGGGGTATACCTCCCTCTTTGATCCGTCGGTTTTGCTCCATGGCTTGTTCGTCATCCGTTCGCCTCAATGGCCGCGGGCGGGGAAACGCTCCCCGCCTTTTCGCCATTGCCGGTTACTCTTTCGTTACCGCATCTTTTTCTTCGCTGGCTTCTTCCGGTTCAGCCGGTTTCACATCGACCATGATCGCATCCGGCGCATGATCATCATCGTCGTCAAAGTTTTCCATGTTGATTTCCTGTTCGTCGCTCGTCAAAATCGTGACGTCCATCCCTAGACTTTGCAGCTCTTTGATCAACACTTTAAACGACTCCGGCACGCCCGGTTCCGGAATGTTTTCCCCTTTGACGATCGCTTCGTACGTTTTGACGCGGCCAACCACATCGTCAGACTTGACGGTCAAAATTTCCTGCAGCGTATACGCCGCACCGTACGCTTCAAGCGCCCATACTTCCATCTCGCCAAAGCGCTGGCCGCCGAACTGCGCCTTGCCGCCGAGCGGCTGCTGGGTGACAAGCGAGTACGGGCCGGTCGAGCGAGCGTGGAGTTTGTCGTCGACCATGTGGGCAAGCTTGATCATGTACATGATCCCGACCGACACGCGGTTGTCAAACGGTTCGCCCGTTCGCCCGTCATACAGCACCGTTTTGGCATCGCGCGCCATGCCGGCTTCTTCAAGAATGTTCCAAACATCTTCCTCCGTCGCTCCGTCAAAGACTGGGGAAGCGATATGCAAGCCAAGTTTTTTCGCCGCCATGCCAAGATGCAGCTCAAACACTTGCCCGATGTTCATCCGCGACGGAACGCCGAGCGGGTTCAACATGATGTCAATCGGCGTGCCATCCGGCAAGAACGGCATATCTTCTTCCGGAAGAATGCGGGAGATAACCCCTTTGTTTCCGTGGCGGCCTGCCATTTTATCGCCTTCGGAAATTTTCCGCTTTTGCACGATGTAGACGCGCACCAACTGGTTCACGCCCGGCGGGAGTTCGTCGCCGTCTTCGCGGTTGAACACTTTGACGTCAAGGACAATGCCGCCGCCGCCGTGCGGGACGCGCAGCGACGTATCGCGCACCTCGCGCGCTTTTTCGCCGAAGATCGCATGCAACAGCCGCTCCTCAGCCGTCAGCTCGGTCATTCCTTTCGGCGTCACTTTGCCGACGAGCAAATCGCCGTCTTTCACTTCTGCGCCGATGCGGACGATGCCGCGCTCATCCAAGTTTTTCAACGCATCTTCACCGACGTTCGGGATGTCGCGCGTAATTTCTTCCGGACCGAGCTTCGTGTCGCGCGATTCGGCTTCATATTCTTCAATATGGATTGACGTATACACGTCTTCTTTGACGAGCCGTTCGCTCATGATGATGGCGTCTTCGTAGTTGTAGCCGTCCCATGTCATAAAGGCAACAAGCACGTTGCGGCCAAGCGCGAGTTCACCTTTGTCCATCGACGGGCCATCGGCCAAAATTTCGCCCTTCTCCACGATATCGCCTTTTTTCACGATCGGCCGCTGGTTGTAGCACGTGCCTTGGTTCGACCGGACGAATTTCAGCAACCGATATTTGTCTAGATCACCCTTGACTTCTTTGCCGTCGACTTCAATGAGCCGGCGCACCCAAATTTCTTTTGCTTCTACGCGTTCGACGATGCCGCGATGCTTGCAAATCACCGCCGCGCCCGAGTCTTTCGCCGAAACATACTCCATGCCTGTGCCGACGATTGGTGCTTCCGGCTCCAACAGCGGCACCGCTTGCCGCTGCATGTTCGCCCCCATCAAGGCGCGGTTCGAGTCGTCATTTTCCAAAAATGGGATGCACGCCGTCGCCGCCGAGACAACTTGCTTTGGCGACACGTCCATATAGTCGACGCGGTCGCGCTTGACGACGATGTTCTCGCCGCGGAAACGGGCGATGACGTTTTCCTCAAGGAACGTCCCGTCTTCCGCAAGCGGCACGTTCGCCTGCGCTACAACGTAATTGTCCTCTTCATCGGCTGTCAAATAATCGATTTGGTCCGTTACCCGCCCTGTTTCCGGATCAACGCGCCGGTATGGCGTTTCAATAAACCCAAACTTGTTCACTTTCGCGTAAGTGGACAGCGAGTTGATGAGCCCGATGTTCGGCCCTTCCGGCGTCTCGATCGGACACATCCGCCCATAGTGCGAATAGTGAACGTCGCGCACTTCAAACCCGGCGCGCTCGCGCGTCAATCCGCCAGGGCCAAGCGCAGAAAGGCGGCGCTTATGCGTCAGTTCAGCGAGCGGGTTCGTCTGATCCATAAACTGCGACAGCTGCGAGCTGCCGAAAAACTCTTTAATCGCTGCGATCACCGGGCGGATGTTGATCAGCTGCTGCGGCGTGATCGTGTTCGTATCTTGAATCGACATGCGCTCGCGCACGACGCGTTCCATGCGCGACAAGCCGATGCGGAATTGGTTTTGCAGCAGTTCGCCGACCGAACGGAGACGGCGGTTGCCCAAATGGTCGATGTCATCCGTATCGCCGACGCCGTGGAGCAAGTTGAAGAAATAGCTGATCGATGCAATGATGTCCGCCGGCGTAATATGTTTGACATCTTCCGCAATAAAGCCGTTGCCGATGATGTTGATTACCTTTTCGTTGTCCGGATCATTCGGTGCATAAATTTTCACGGTCTGCACCTCAATCGGACCATCCGCCACTCCCTCAGCCGGACGGTACGTCCGCAGCCCGACTCCTTTTTCCAAATACGGCAACAGGCGGTTCAGCGTCCGGCGGTCGATCATCGCTCCAGCTTCAGCGATGACTTCTCCCGTTTCCGGATCGACGATCGTTTCCGCCAGCCGCTGGTTGAACAAACGGTTTTTAATATGAAGCTTTTTGTTGATTTTATAGCGCCCGACGCTGGCCAAATCGTAGCGTTTCGGGTCAAAAAAGCGGGACGCAAGCAAGCTTTTCGCATTCTCAAGCGTCGGCGGCTCGCCCGGACGGAGGCGCTCATATATTTCAATCAATGCCTTTTCCGTGCTGTCGGTATTATCTTTTTCGAGCGTATTGCGCAAATATTCGTTATCGCCGAGCAGGTCGATGATTTCTTGATCGGAGCTGAATCCGAGCGCACGAAGAAGCACCGTCACCGGCAGCTTGCGGGTGCGGTCGATGCGGACGTAAACGACATCTTTCGCGTCCGTTTCATATTCAAGCCATGCGCCGCGGTTCGGAATCACGGTTGCCGAATAGCCGCGCTTCCCGTTTTTATCGACTTTATCGCTGTAATACACACTTGGCGAGCGAACGAGCTGGGAGACAATCACGCGTTCCGCCCCGTTGATGATGAACGTTCCGGTTTCCGTCATGAGCGGAAAATCGCCCATAAACACATCCTGCTCTTTCACTTCACCCGTTTCTTTATTGATCAGGCGTACTTTCACACGAAGCGGCGCCGCATATGTAACATCGCGTTCTTTCGCCTCTTCCACCGAATATTTCGGTTCCCCTAAGCTGTAGTCGATAAATTCAAGCGAGAGATTGCCAGAAAAGTCTTCAATCGGGGAAATTTCCTTGAACATTTCCCGCAGCCCTTCATCGAGAAACCATTGATAGGAGGACGTTTGGATTTCAATCAAGTTCGGCAGTTCCAGCACTTCGCTAATGCGTGCGTAACTTCTCCGTTGGCGGTGTCGCCCGTATTGAACTAGTCGGCCTGTCAAGAGTGATTCACCCCTCAAATGTAGACATTAGTGAAAACCGGAAGCGGAACATCGCATTGATCCAGCCGCCTTGGCGGCATATGCCGCCAAGGCCGTCGGCCGCTCCGCCATTCCGGGGCAAAGCGCTAGGCATGCATGCGGCTGGCCCCCCGCCATCCGGACGGAAACGGTTCAGCTATGACGCCGCCGTTTCGGTAAGGGGATTTCACACGCTCCCGGTGCGAGGAAACCAGGCGTTGGATGGAGAAAAAAAGAAAATGGTTTCTATCCAGTAGAAAACCATATGTTTAGCTGTATATTGATTTTATCATTTTTTCCATCATGTCCAAAAATATACGTCATCCCCTCATGTGGGAAATGTGCATATTTAGCATTTTATAATGTTACCACAACCAAAAAAGAGTGTCAACATTTTTTTGCCTTTATGATATAATATCCTTTTTTCTTGGAAGCCACCTCAACAAACGGAAACAGTTCTTTCAGCTTTTCAAGCGCTGATGGCGCCCCTTGTTTTTTTTGAATGACGACCCATAGCTCCCCGCCGTCAAGCAAGTGGTCCCGGCTTTGTTCAAAAATCGCGTGGACAACCCGCTTGCCGGCCCGGATCGGCGGATTGGTGACAACGGCCGCAAACCGCTGTTCCCCGACTTCTGAAAACAAGTCGCTCTGGTAAATGCGCACATTATCGATATGGTTTGCACGCTTGTTTTCCCGCGCCAGCTCCAGCGCCCGCTCATTCACATCGATCATTTGGACGAGCCGGTTCGGAAACGATTTGGCCAGAGCGAGGCCGATCGGTCCGTATCCGCAGCCGACATCCAATAGGTCGCCGGCCACTTCCGGCTCCTCAAACGTTTCGATCAGCAGCTGCGTGCCAAAATCGACACCGCGTTTGGAAAACACCCCGCTGTCGGTTGTAAAGCGAAATTCATGCCCCCGGAGCGTAAACGTCCACGTTTGCGGGTTTCGCTCCGACGTGGGAGCAGCTGAATAATAATGTTCGCTCACCATCATCCCTCCTCTGTCGGCAAGCCGCTTCGGCTCCCGATATATAGTGTAACAAAAAAGAGGCTTTCCCTTGCTTGGGTCAGCCTCTTTTTTTGCAATGACGCCATTACTTCACTTCAACTTTTGCGCCAACTTCTTCAAGTTTGGCTTTAATTTCTTCTGCTTCTTCCTTCGAAACGGCTTCTTTGATCGGTTTCGGCGTGTTGTCAACCAAGTCTTTCGCTTCTTTCAAGCCGAGACCAGTGAGTTCGCGGACAACTTTAATAACTTTGATTTTTTGCGCGCCAGCATCAGCGAGAATGACATCAAATTCTGTTTTCTCAGCTGCTGCTTCAGCGCCGGCTGCCGCACCGCCAGCGACAACAACCGGAGCTGCCGCCGTTACGCCGAATTCTTCCTCGATTGCTTTTACCAGTTCGTTTAATTCCAATACCGTCATATTTTTCACAGCTTCAATGATTTGTTCTTTCGTCATCATCATTTCCTCCTTGTTTGGTTGATGGTGTGTTATGCACATCGGTATGCACGATTACGCGCCTTGTTCTTCTTGCTTGTCAGCCACCGCTTTGACCGCAAGCGCAAAGTTGCGGATCGGGGCTTGGAGAACGCTAAGCAGCATCGAAAGCAGCCCTTCGCGGGACGGGAGCTTCGCCAACGCATCGATTTCTTCTTTGCTGGCGATGTTCCCTTCGATGACGCCGCCTTTGATCTCCAACGCCTCATGCGTTTTCGCAAACTCGCTTAAAATTTTTGCCGGCGCCACAACATCTTCATTGCTGAACGCGATGGCGTTCGGGCCGGTAAACACCTCATCCAATCCTTCCAGGCCGACTTCCGCGAGCGCCCGACGGGTCATCGTGTTTTTATACACTTTGAACTCAATGCCTGCTTCGCGCAGCTGTTTGCGCAGCTCAGTCATTTCCGCCACGTTCAGGCCGCGGTAATCGACGATGACGGTTGCCTTGCTGGCGCGGAATTTGTCCGCAATCTCGGCAACCACTTGTTTTTTCAGTTCAATCGCGCTCGACACGTCCTGCACCTCCTGCAAAGAAAATGGTGGAATACCAGTTATACCGTTTGGCGGCTCAATAAAAAACCTCCATGCCGCGTAGACATGGAGGTAGCGTTCAACGCACGGCCGCCGGCTGCTGCCGGCCTATGGCGCGCTGCTTATCGTCCACATACCTCGGTAGGAAATTAAGCCGGGAACGGCACCTACTGTCTACGGTATAAATGATATTCGTTTGTTCAGCCAAATGGCATTTTATCAGACTCGACGCAGAAAGTCAACCGTTATTGTGCAACAGCCACCGTCGTCGGGTCCACTTTAATGCCAGGACCCATCGTTGACGTAATCGTCACGTTTTTGACGTATGTCCCTTTCGCTGCCGCCGGTTTGGCTTTCAAAATCGCCTCGTAGACGGCGGCGAAGTTTTCGACCAGTTTCTCGTTGTCGAACGATACTTTGCCGATCGGCACATGAATGTTGCCGGCTTTATCAACGCGGTATTCCACTTTACCAGCTTTGATCTCCTGCACAGCTTTCGCAACGTCAAACGTGACCGTGCCGGTTTTCGGGTTTGGCATTAACCCTTTCGGACCCAAAATACGACCGAGTTTCCCGACCTCGCCCATCATATCCGGCGTGGCAACAACGACGTCAAAGTCAAACCAGCCTTGCTGGATTTTATTGATGTATTCTGTATCGCCGACATAGTCAGCGCCAGCTGCTTCTGCTTCTTTCGCTTTTTCCCCTTTTGCGAACACTAACACGCGCGCTACTTTCCCCGTGCCGTGCGGCAGGACGACAGCGCCGCGAATTTGTTGGTCCGCTTTTTTCGGGTCAACGCCCAATCGGAACGCAACTTCCACCGTCGCATCAAATTTCGCGACGTTCGTTTTTTTCACGAGCTCGATCGCTTCTGCAACCGGATAAGCCTTGAAGCGATCAACGAGCTTCAACGCTTCTAAGTATTTTTTTCCTCTTTTCGGCATGTAAAATCCTCCTCAATTGTGGTTTTAGCGGAAAAAACCTCCCACGATCAAACAACCTTCGCTTCTTTCGAAGGCGAACCATTCAGCAGACAGCGACCTTCTGAAAAGGACTGTCCTTCATTCATAAAAGACTTTTTTGCCCATGGAGAGAGAGGTTGCGGAATACGCAACCCCCCGGACAACAAACCAGCCTTAGTCTTCGATCACGATGCCCATGCTGCGAGCCGTGCCTTCAACCATACGCATGGCTGCTTCAATGCTCGCTGCATTCAAATCCGGCATTTTCAATTCAGCAATCTCGCGCACTTTGTCACGTTTGATCGTCGCTACTTTGTTGCGGTTCGGTTCGCCGGAGCCCGATTCGATGCCCGCCGCTTTTTTCAACAGTACAGCGGCCGGCGGCGTTTTCGTGATGAATGTAAACGAACGGTCTTCAAAAACCGTAATTTCAACCGGAATGATCAAGCCTGCCTGGTCAGCGGTACGGGCATTAAACTCTTTGCAAAACGCCATAATATTAACACCGGCTTGACCTAACGCAGGACCTACTGGCGGCGCCGGATTCGCTTTCCCTGCAGGAATTTGCAGTTTGACGATCTTGATTACTTTTTTCGCCACGAGACACACCTCCTTAAGTCCGTGATGTGGTATTAGGGATTGCCCCTCCCACTCCATCCGGCTCCGATCTGACGAGCCGCTTTCATATCTCCCGTTTCGGCCGGGAGGATCAGCGCATCAAGCACGTTCGCTCCCTTATACAGCACGTATAAGTTCATCGCTGCATGCCTTGTCTAAGATTCAAGACATACTGACTTTAAAATAGTATCACTTTTCAATAACGATTGCAAGTTCTTTTCCATTAGATTTTTTCTATTTGCGAAAACTCCAATTCCACCCGTGTTTCGCGGCCAAACATATCGACAAGCAGCTTCACCTTATGTTTGTCGAGGTCAATCGCCTCAATTTTTCCAGTGAAGTTGGCAAACGGCCCTTCTTTAATCCGGACCGTTTCATTCACCTCGTAGTCGACATCAATCTCAGTAAGCGGCATGCCCATCCGCTTCAAAATCATTTTGACTTCTTCCTCCATGAGCGGCGTCGGTTTCGAACCAGCCCCGCTCGAACCGACAAATCCGGTCACGCCCGGCGTGTTGCGCACGACGTACCACGAATCGTCGGTCATGATCATTTCGACAAGCACATAACCGGGGAACACTTTCTTTTTCGTCGTTTTCCGTTTGCCGTTTTTGATGTCCGTTTCCGTTTCTTCCGGGACGACAACACGGAAAATCTTGTCTTGCATTCCCATTGATTCAACGCGTTTCTCCAAATTGGCTTTCACCTTATTTTCGTATCCCGAATATGTATGGACGACATACCAGTTTTTCTCCATCAGCGAGCCTCCCTAGGGCGGTTTTCATTTTGTTTTCTGCGCAAAACAAAAACCCGTTGCCGGGTTCCATGTTCGCACGATTATCTTTCATTATAGCATATCATCCGCCCGCTTATTCAAATACAAGGCGAATCAACTGCGAAATGCCGAGGTCGACAACGGCGAAAAAGATGGTGAAAAACGCCACCGTAGCCAATACGATTCCCGTATAGTTCACTAGTTCTTTCCGGCTCGGCCAGCTTACTTTTTTCAACTCCCGCACGACTTCTTTGAAAAAGTTGGTTACTCGCTGCATCCCTCGTACCTCCACGATTGCTCAAAACTGTCCCCACCGCCTGCTTCGTCTCGCGATGGACGGTATGATTGTTGCTCATCGAGCAAAACTTGTTGACCGCCAAGCGCCTGCACCAAGGCAACCGGCCTGTTTTGCAGCCGTGCAGTTTCGGCTCCCGCATTGCGCGCGAGCCAACGTTGCTCGTTAACATAAACGTTTGACCGTTCCCGCGAGATGTCCATAAAAATTTATCATATCAGCATTTCCGCTGTCAATGCCATCTTTTGGCCTCCGTTCGGCCATCGGCCGATGCGCCGCCTACAAACTGATTTCCCGATATTCCAAATATTTCTCCAACTTCCGTTTGACGCGCTGCAAGGCGTTGTCGATCGATTTGACATGGCGGTTTAACTCTTCGGAAATTTCTTGGTACGAGCGCCCGTCCAAATACAACGCGAGCACTTTCCGCTCCAAATCGCTGAGCAATTCCGCCATTTTCAGCTCAATATCGTCAACTTCCTCGCGGTTGACAATCAGCTCTTCCGGGTCGGTCACCTGCGTGCCGGACAACACGTCCATCAGCGTCCGGTCCGACTCGTCGTCGTAAATCGGCTTGTCCAAGGAAACGTAAGAGTTGAGCGGAATGTGCTTTTGGCGGGTCGCGGTTTTAATCGCGGTAATCATTTGCCTCGTGATGCATAGTTCTGCAAACGCTTTAAATGAAGAGAGCTTGTCCCCCTTAAAATCGCGGACTGCCTTGTACAGCCCGATCATCCCTTCCTGCACAATGTCCTCGCGGTCAGCCCCGACTAAAAAGTATGAGCGGGCTTTGGCGCGCACAAAGTTTTGGTATTTGTGGATCAAAAAATCAAGCGCTTCTCCATCCCCTTCGTGAACAAGTGCAACAAGCTGTTCATCCTCTAAATGTTTATAATCCTTTGGCTTGTCTACTTTTAAGCATTCCCACATGCTGATCCCCCCGACCGCATCAATCGCTAACATTTATTATACAGTACAAATTTTTACAGCGTCAACCGCTCATTTTTGCCCTCTTCGCCATTTTTCAAAAATTTCGGCAACTCGGTCATTGAGCGGCACTTTCAAGGTCGGGGTGTGCTGCTTCATTGACTGCAACTTTTTTGAAATATCCCGCTCCACCTCTTCGATTTCGTGCAGAAGTTCGCGCGCCGATTTGCGCAAGGCGCCTTGACCGAACACCGTCCATTGTTCCGTATAATCCGATGTCGCGACATACACTTTGGTGCGCGCGTTGATGAGCGTTTTCGCCAACCGCTCAATCCGTTCGTCCGCCGTCTCATTTTCCTTTGTAAAAATGACATCGATATCGTAGTTTTTATACTTTTTCTCGTTTCCCTGCACGAGATGGGCGTCAAACACGACCACGACGTGATCCCCGGTGAACCCTTTGTAATCGGCCAGTTTGTCAATCAACAAATCCCTTGCCGCTGCCAGATCGCCTTCCTCTTTCAGCCGGCGCAGCGCCGGCCATGCCCCGATGATGTTGTAACCGTCGACAATTAAAACGTTCATCGGCTATTCCCCTAGCGGATACCGCTTTCGGTACACCTCGTACATGAGCAAACTGGCGGCGACAGAAGCGTTGAGCGAAGTGACGTGCCCCCGCATCGGCAGCCGAAACAAGAAATCACACTTTTCCCGCACTAACCGGCTGATGCCTTTTCCCTCGCTGCCGATGACCAGCGCCAACGGCATCGTGCCGTCAAGGAAGCGGTAGTCATCTTTGGCGTCTGCATCGGTGCCAGCCACCCAAACGCCCCGCTCTTTCAGCTCGTCGATCGTCCGCGCCAAGTTCGTCACGCGCGCGACCGGAACGTGCTCGATCGCTCCGGTTGACGCCTTCGCTACGGTCGGCGTCAACCCCACCGACCGCCGTTTCGGGATGATGAGCCCGTGCGCTCCGACCGCATCTGCGGTGCGCATAATGGCGCCCAAGTTATGCGGGTCTTCGATTTCGTCCAAAATGAGGAAAAACGGCGCTTCTTCCCGTCGGGCGGCGCGGGCAAACAAATCGTCGACCTCGTAATAGCGGTATGCGGCCGCCTGGGCGATCACCCCTTGGTGCACCCCGTCAACCATTTGGTCAAGCTTGCGCTTCGGAACATATTGGACGAGCACGCCCCGCCGCTTCGCCCATTCGAGGACAGGCTCGACGGCGTGGCGCTGCGCTCCTTCCGCGATCCAGATTTTATTGATGTCGCGCCCGGATTTGAGCGCCTCGATAACCGGGTTTCTGCCGATAATGTAATCCATCATTCCAACGCCCTTTCTTCCCTTTCAATAATCGCAAATGAACGGCCGATTAACTCGTCGACCCGCCGGCCGTTGTCCTGTAAAAAATGATAGCCGATCAACGCTTCGAACGCGGTGCTGTGCCGGTATGTCTGCACATCCGTATTTTTCGGAATCGTGCCTGATTTCGCGTTGCGGCCGCGGCGGACGATGGCTTGCTCCTCTTCCGTCAACGCGCCTTCATCAAGCAAGGTTAAAATGACTCTTGCTTGCGCCCGGGCCGACACGTAGCGGATCGCCCGCCGATGCAGCTCGTGCGGCCGTACGCTGCCCATCGCCAGCAAGTGGCGGCGCACGTACACTTCATAAACCGCATCGCCAATATAGGCGAGCGCCAAGCCATTTAATTGTTTGACATCATGAACGGTCTCAAACTGCGCCATTGCTTATGATCCCCGTTTCCATCTTGTCCCTTGCGGCGTATCTTCCAAAATAATGTTTTTGGCCTTCAACTCGTCGCGAATGCGGTCAGCCAGCGCGAAATCGCGGTTTTTCCGCGCTTCGTTGCGCTGTTGGATCAGCGCCTCGATTTCCTCATCAAGCAGCTCTTCTTGCTTTGGCTTTGGATCGAGGCCAAGCACGTCCATCAACTGTTCAAATTCACGCAAAAAGGCGCCAATAACGGTTTCCGATGTCGTCTTTTCCTGCAAATACAAGTTCGCTTGTTTCGCCAGCTCAAATAGAACCGCAATGCCGTTCGCCGTGTTGAAATCGTCGTCCATTTCGCGGATGAACGATTCGCGGACCGCAGCGATGCGCGACAGCCATTTGTCATCGTCGTCGGTTAAATTCGTGCTCGCTCCGAGCCGGTGCTGCAAGTTGCCATATGCCGTCCTTAAGCGTTCGAGCCCGCGCCGGGCGCTCTCGAGCAGCTCTTCGCTGTAGTTGATCGGATGGCGATAGTGCACCGACAACATAAAGAAGCGCAGCACTTGCGGGTCAATCTGCCGGATGATATCGTGGACGAGCACGAAGTTGCCGAGCGACTTCGACATTTTTTCGTTGTTAATATTTAAATACCCGTTGTGCAGCCAATATTTCGCAAACGGTTTGCCGGTCAAAGCCTCTGACTGGGCGATTTCGTTTTCATGGTGCGGGAACGTCAAATCTTGGCCGCCGGCGTGGATATCGATCGTATCGCCTAAATATTTGCGCGCCATCGCCGAGCATTCGATATGCCAACCCGGCCGCCCTTTCCCCCATGGACTGTCCCAACAAATCTCTCCTTCTTTCGCCGCTTTCCAAAGGGCGAAATCGAGCGGGTCGTCTTTTTTCTCGCCGACTTCGATGCGCGCTCCAGCCTGCAATTCATCGATCGATTGGTGCGACAGCTTGCCGTAACCGGGAAACTTGCGCGTCCGGTAGTAGACGTCGCCGTCCACCTTGTACGCATACCCCTTGTCGATGAGCGCTTGGATGAATTCGATAATCGTCCCGATATTTTCTGTCACGCGCGGGTGGATGTCCGCCTTTTTGCAGCCAAGCGCCTGAATGTCTTCAAAATACGCCTCGATAAACCGCTCGGCAATCGCCGGAACGCTTTCGCCAAGCTCGCGGGCCGCCTTAATCAGTTTGTCGTCGACATCGGTAAAATTGGATACGTACGTCACGTCGTAGCCGCGGAACTCCAAATAGCGGCGGATCGTGTCAAAGACGATGGCGGCCCGGGCGTTCCCGATATGGATATAGTTGTAAACGGTCGGACCGCATACATACATTTTGACCTTGTTGGGCTCAAGCGGCTCAAACGGTTCCTTTTTTCGCGTCAACGTATTATAAAGCCGGATGCTGCTCATACTCGCTCTTCCTTTCTTGCTGTTTCAATGCCTCCAACTCGCTTTTCAGCCGGACGATCTCCTCTTCAAGCTCCCGGAACCGGTCAGCGATCGGATCTGGCAGGTCGGTGTGGTTCAAATCTTTTTTCACTTTCACTCCATCACGCACAACCACGCGGCCCGGAATGCCAACGACGGTTGAGTTGGGCGGCACGTCTTTTAACACGACCGACCCGGCGCCAATTTTCGAGTTTTCGCCGATCGTAATCGACCCGAGCACTTTCGCGCCGGCAGCGATCAAACAGTTGTCTTTGATCGTCGGGTGCCGCTTCCCTTTTTCTTTCCCTGTCCCTCCTAATGTGACCCCTTGATAGACCGTGACATTGTCGCCGATTTCGCACGTTTCGCCGATCACCACGCCCATGCCGTGGTCGATGAAAAAGCGGCGGCCGATTTTGGCGCCCGGATGAATTTCAATGCCGGTGAAAAAGCGGCTGATTTGCGAAATCAACCGGGCAAGAAAGTAAAATTTCCGTTTGTAAAGCGCATGAGCGATCCGATGCGCCCAAATGGCATGCAGGCCGGAGTACGTTAAAATGACTTCCAGGTAGCTTCTTGCCGCCGGGTCTTGCTCAAAAATGACCTCAATATCCTCTTTTAACGTTTTAAACATCATGTCCTCCCTCCATCCCTCTAAGTTGTTTTGAATAAAAAAGCGTCCCTGTGCCGAAGACACAGAGACGCTTTTGGCGCGGTTCCACTCTGTTTAGCGAAACGGGAAAACGCCGTTTCACTCGCTCGAGTCCGATAACGGAGAGGCTCCGCTCCTCTCTACTGCAGAACGTCCCTGTTCCGGTTCGAAAGGAGACTCCGAGGCGCATTTCGGATAACGCCGGGCATAAGCCGCTTCCAGCCAAGGCGACTCTCTCTGGGATGACGGCGTTTCCTACTTCTCCTCGTCAACGCTTTTTCACTATGCGCTTGTTCAACCGATAAACTTTGTATTATTATACCACACGCACTACGCAAACGTGCATACCTATTCCACTAAAATTTTTCTTGCAGCGCCCGCTCGAGCCGCTCGATTACTTTTTGTTTGCCGAGCAGCTGAATGGCAAACGGCAGCTCCGGCCCGTGCGTTTGCCCGGTCACCGCGGCGCGAATTGGCATAAACAGCTTTTTCCCTTTTTGTCCGGTCGCCTTTTGCACCGCCTTAATCGCCGCTTTAATTTCGTCGGCTGTAAACGGGTCGAGGTCCCGCACATGGGCCAAAAAGGCCGAAAGCACGTCGGGCACTTGTTCTTCGGCGAGCACTTGGCGCGCCTCATCTTCGTATTCGACTTCTTCCTTAAAGAACAGCTCGGACAACGGAACAATCTCCGCCCCGTAGCTCATTTGCTCTTGATACAGTGCGATTAAATCGCGCGCCCACTGCCGCTGTTCGTCGCTCATGTCCGCCGGCAAGCGCCCGGCTTTCACCAAATGCGGCAAAGCCAATTCGACGAGCCGGTCCAAATCGAGTTTTTTGATGTATTGATTGTTCATCCATGTCAGCTTTTTCGTGTCAAACATCGACGGCGACTTTGACAGCCGCGAAACGTCGAAGATGCGGATGAGCTCGTCTTTCGAAAAAATTTCTTCCTCCCCTTCCGGCGACCAGCCTAAGAGGGCGAAAAAGTTGAACATCGCTTCCGGCAAATAGCCGAGCTCTTTGTATTGCGACACGAACTGAATGATTGACTCATCGCGCTTGGACAACTTTTTCCGCTGTTCGTTGACAATCAACGTCAAATGGGCAAACTGCGGCGGCTCCCAGCCAAAATATTCATACACCATCAGCTGCTTCGGCGTGTTGGACAAATGCTCCTCACCGCGGAACACATGGCTGATCTCCATAAGGTGGTCGTCGATGACGACGGCAAAGTTGTACGTCGGAATGCCGTTCGCCTTCACAATGACCCAATCGCCGATATCTTTCGATTCAAACGTCACTTTGCCGCGCACCAGATCGTCGACTTCGTATGTTTTCCCTTCCGGCACCTTGAGGCGGATCGTATACGGCTTGCCTTGCGCCTCAAGTTCCGCGACCTGCTCCGGCGTCAAACGGCGGCACTTGCCGCTGTATTGCGGAGCGGCGATGCCGGCCGCACGCTGCTCCTCCCGCTCCCGCTCAAGCTCTTCCGGCGTGCAAAAACATTTGTACGCATGTCCTTGCTCGAGCAGTTCGTCCACATACTTCCGGTATATATCAAGCCGCTCCGTCTGGCGGTACGGCCCATAGCCGCCATCTTTATCAACGGACTCGTCATAATCGATGCCGAGCCATTGTAAGTTTTCGAGCTGCGACTGTTCGCCGCCTTCCACGTTCCGTTCGATATCCGTATCCTCGATGCGGACGATCATTTTTCCGCCGTGATGGCGGGCAAACAAATAGTTAAACAGCGCGGTCCGCGCCCCTCCGATATGCAAATGGCCGGTCGGGCTCGGCGCATAGCGCACGCGCACATCTTTTGCCATCGTCCAACCCTCCACTTTCATCCAAACTTGTACCCTTATTGTACCGTTTATCGCAGCAAAGTTCAAAACGGACGGCTCGCCCCATTCGGCGCCTAACAGCCGCGCCTTACTCCTCGCTCTTTTTAAGCAACACGACCGCTTGGGCGGCAATGCCTTCCCCGCGCCCGGTGAACCCGAGTTTTTCCGTTGTCGTCGCCTTGACGTTCACTTGTGTGCGCTCGGCTTCAAGCAGGCGGGCGATCACGGCTTTCATCTCCTCAATGTACGGAGCCATTTTCGGCTTTTGGGCGATAATCGTACAGTCGGCGTTCACCAATGCATACCCTTCCTTCCGGACGAGCGTCCATACGTGCGCCAACAATTCGGTTGAGTCCGCGTCTTTATAGCGCGGGTCATCATCAGGAAAATGCCGTCCGATATCGCCGGCGCCAATCGCTCCAAGGCACGCGTCCGCCACCGCGTGGAGCAGCACATCGGCATCCGAATGGCCGAGCAGCCCTTTCTCATGCGGAATATGTACGCCGCCAATGATAAGCGGACGCCCTTCAACGAGCTGGTGAACGTCAAACCCTTGTCCGATGCGAAACATGTCTTCACCTCCGTTTACTCCGCGACGCGGCTCGCTAAAATCGCCTCGGCAAACAAAATGTCTTCCGGAGTCGTCAGTTTAATGTTGCGGTAGTCCCCTTCTACAATTTTCACCGGCTTGCCGAGCCGCTCGACGAGGCTGGCGTCGTCCGTGCCAAGATAGCCTTCCCGTTTCGCAGCCTCATGCGCCTCGGCGATCAAAGACAGACGAAAAGCTTGTGGCGTCTGCACCGCCCACAAGCTGGAACGATCAATCGTCTGTTCGACAAACAAACCGTCCACTTTTTTGATCGTGTCTTTCACCCGCACAGCCGGGACCGCTGCCCCGTATCGGGCGGCTGCATCCGCCAGCTCATGCAAATGGCGGACGTGAATAAACGGGCGGGCGCCGTCGTGGATCAGGACAATGCCCCGTCCCTCTAACGCCTGCAGCCCGTTATAGACGCTATGCTGCCGCTCCTCGCCGCCCTCAGCGAACGCTGCCACTTTTTTGATACGAAAACGAACGACAAGTTGCTCAAAGCGGCTTCGCTCCGCCGGATTCACGACAAGCACGACGCGGGCGCACCGTTCATCGCGGTCGAACACCTTCAGCGTCCGGACGATGAGCGGTTCGCCGCCTAGTTCAATAAACTGCTTATTCATACCGGCGTTCATCCGCTTTCCTTGTCCGGCCGCCAAGACAATCGCTTCGTAGTTCATTGGACGTTTCCCCTGTTCTGTTTACAGCGCTTTTTGCAACAGCTTCAGCTTGGCAAAAATCATTCTCCCCGCAGATGTTTGTAACACGCTGGTGACTAGGACGTCAACCCGTTTGCCGATATATTCTTTGCCGTCTTCGACAACAATCATCGTTCCGTCATCCAAGTAGGCAACGCCCTGGTTATGTTCCTTTCCGTCCTTAATGACATGCACATTCAGCTCCTCGCCCGGCAGGACGATCGGCTTGACGGCATTAGCCAAATCGTTGATATTAAGGACGCGCACGTTTTGCAGCTCACACACTTTGTTCAAGTTGAAATCGTTTGTGACGACGACGCCTTGAAGCTGTTTGGCTAGTTTGACGAGCTTGCTGTCGACTTCTTGCACATCGCTGAAGTCGGCCTCATGAATTTCCACCTTCATCGCCATCTCTTTTTGAATGCGGTTTAAAATATCCAAGCCGCGGCGGCCGCGGTTTCGCTTCAGCACATCGGAGGAGTCGGCGATATGCTGGAGCTCCTCTAACACAAAACGGGGAATGACAAGCGGGCCTTCCAAAAACCCGGTTTGGCAAATGTCCGCGATCCGCCCATCGATGATGACACTTGTGTCCAAAATTTTCACCGCTCCACCTTTCGGCGCCTCGTTCTCGGTTTCTCCGCCTTTTTTCTTTGTCATTCGATTGGAAAGAGAAAATAAGTTCATCAGCTCATTCCGTTTCTTTAAGCCGACACGAAACCCTAAATAGCCAAGCAAGATCGTCAAAAAAATCGGCAGCACCGTGTTCAACACTTGAATTCGAAACGATTGCAGCGGCATGACGACCAAAAACGCAATAATAAGACCAAAAATCAGCCCGAGGCTGCCAAACAGCACGTCAGCAGCAGGCGCCCTTACCAATGTTTCCTCGACCCAGCGCACCATGTCCACAACATAATCCACAAGCCAAAACGTCAACAAAAAGAAAAGAACAGCGCCCAACACCGCCAACGTATAGGAATTATGGATGAGCGGCATGCCGCTTACATTCAACAGCGCAAGTAAATCAGGCAAAAACATGGCGCCCAGCGTTCCGCCTACGGCGAGAAAAAATAGTTGTACGACACGTTTGACCATCGGCTCATCTTCACCTCCCTATCTAACATTATAAACAGTTTCCAATGTTTGAAACCAACCGAAACCCAATTTTTAACCATTTTTGAACATTCGACATCCGCTTGTAACAATTCGCGCTGGACGCCCGTGCACAGCGGAAGGACGTTGCCCCCCCCTATATATATTTACGTTGTTCGAAACAAAAAGGTTCGGTCATTTCATCCTATTTCGCGCAGGAGGCTCCCACTTCAACGACCAAAGGGAGTAAGTGGGAGAGGAATGCGCGTTCCCCCCTTTCTTTTGTGTATGATATAATAAAGGCGTGGAGAAAACCGTTCA
>NZ_PIJG01000042.1:0-26723 GCF_002809955.1 Geobacillus sp. Manikaran-105 | reverse complement strand
TGCAACCCCAAGTCAAGGAAGGAGGACGAAGTCCGCTTGTACTTCTGGGGAGTTGCAAGCCCCCACTTCAAGCGTTAGCTAAGTGGGGGTAGTTGACATACTTGACTTTGATCGCGTCTCCCCGTCCCATGTTTGAATCCGAGACGGAGCTCTTCACCAAGCATGCCCATAGGCTTCCACAGCCCGCTTTTTCACTAGTCAAGATGGACGCTTTCTCATGGGAATTTGCTAAAAATACACACAGATGCGCCGATTTTCAATCGTCTGCACGCGCACATCCAAATCATAAATGCCGCGAAGCACTTCATCGCGCATGATCGATGAAACATCCCCTTCACAGACGACCGCTCCATCTTTTAACGCGACCATATAATCGGAGTAACAGGAGGCAAAGTTAATATCGTGCATCACCATCACGATCGTTTTGCCAAGCTCATCGACCAGCTTGCGCAACACTTCCATCATTTGCACGGCGTGTTTCATATCCAAATTGTTCAATGGCTCGTCCAAGAAAATATAATCCGTATCTTGCGCCAACACCATCGCGATATAAGCTCTCTGCCGCTGTCCGCCGCTCAACTCGTCCATATAGCGGTCTTGCAATGGCTCCAACTCCATATAGCGGATCGCCTCACGCACATAGTCGCGATCTTGGCGCGTCAAGCGGCCGCGCGAATATGGAAAGCGGCCGAACGACACCAATTCGTGTACCGTCAAGCGAGCCGCAATGTGGTTGGATTGCTTCAAAATGGAAATTTTTTTCGCCAACTCTTCTGTCCGATAACGAGCAATTTCCTTTCCTTCAATCCAGATTTCTCCGCCATCTTTTGGAATTAAGCGGCTCATCATGGACAAAAGCGTGCTTTTCCCCGCCCCGTTCGGGCCAATGAGCGATGTGAGCTTGCGGCGTGGAACAGATAAAGATACACGGTCAATCACGGTCTTCCCACCGTATCGCTTCAATACTTGTTTCACCTCTACCATGCTTTTCGCTCCTTTAACAAAAGATATAGAAAATAGATGCCTCCGACCATGTTGACAATGACAGACAACGTCGTCGAAAAGGTGAACACTCGCTCGACTACCAGCTGGCCGCCAACGAGGGCGATGATGCCGAACAGCGCCGCTCCTGCAAGCAAATAACGATGTTCATACGTTTGAAAAAACGCATACGCCACATTGGCGACTATCAATCCGAAAAACATGATGGGACCAACAAGCGCGGTCGAAACCGACACCAACACCGCCACAATCATCAGCAGCCGTTTGACGACCGTTTCATACGCCACGCCTAAATTGATCGCATGATCTTTGCCGAGCGACAGCACGTCCAACTCGTGAAGATGACGGTATGTATACAATGTCGCAGCCGCAATGAGCAGGCCTGCCGGCCAAAGCAAGTCTGTTTTTATATTGTTGATGCTCGCAAACATTCGATCTTGAATGATGGAAAATTCATTTGGGTCAATCAAATATTGCATGAAAGACGTCATACTTTGGAAAAACGTACCAAGAATCATCCCAACAAGCAAGATGAAATATAAATTTTGCCCTTCACGGCGAAACAAAAACGAATACAATAAAACTGAAAAACCGATCATCGACCCAGCAGACAAGAGAAAGTGCAAGGTGTTGCCCATCATGGTCAACGTCGTCGAACCGAACAAAAACACCACAGCAGTTTGTACAAGCATATAAACGGAATCAAGCCCGATAATGCTTGGAGTTAAAATACGATTATTGGTCATTGTCTGAAATAAGACGGTCGAAACCGCCCCCGCCCAACCGACAAGCACCATCGCGACAATCTTTTCGCTCCGCGAGCGCAACACATAGTCAAAATCCCCTCGCAAGTGTGTAAACAAAAACAACACGATCAATCCGAGCGCCAATACCACGAGCACAACCACTTTCATCCGATTAGACATACTGCTTCGTTCTCCTTACGAGCAAATATAAAAAGACACCGCTTCCGATTACTCCAACCGTCAAGCCGATCGGAATTTCGTATGGATAAATGGCGACTCGGCCAAATACATCGCAAATCAGCACAAACAAAGCGCCAAATATGGCTGTCAACGGCAATACTTTGCGCAAATGATCCCCATAATACATCGTGACGATGTTCGGAACGATCAGCCCTAAAAACGGCAGCGTCCCAACCGTCAACACCTCAACAGCAGAAACAACAGCGACAATGAGGAGACCAGTGTAGACAATCGAACGGTAGCGAACCCCTAAGTTCGTCGCCATCTCCTCCCCCATGCCGGCGATCGTAAACCGATTGGCGTATACATAAGCGATTGCCATGAGCGGAACGCTCACATACAGCATTTCATAACGTCCTTGCATCATAACGGAAAAATCGCCGTGCATCCATGCGGACATCGATTGAATCAAATCATATTTATAAGCCAAAAACGTCGCGACAGAACCGACAATATTGCCAAACATCAAGCCGATGAGCGGAATAAAGATCGAATCTTTATACTTCACACGATCCAAAACCGTCATAAACAGCAGCGTCCCCACAAACGCAAACACAACGGCAATAGCCGCCTTCACAAGCGGCCCTGCGGCAGCGAATGCAATCATGGACACCAACAGGCCAAGCCGCGCCCAATCCATCGTTCCCGCCGTCGTCGGCGACACAAATCGGTTTTGGCTCAACTGCTGCATGATCAAGCCGCAAATGCTCACGCTTGACCCGGCGATCAGAATGCTGATGAGCCTCGGCAAGCGACTGATCAAAAACACTTCCCACGCCTCACGGTCGCCGGCAAACAGCTCGCGAGGCGATAAATCATGCACCCCGACAAACAATGATGCCGCAGCCAAAACAACAAGAAGCACCATCCATTTTTTCATGTTTTCTCATCCTGTCTCCCGTTCTATCCCATCATACAAGTCGAATGACGATGCCATGTCCAGACTCAATTGCTTTACAGGTGCAATTATGATATTGATTATCTTTCCTAATTAAAAAGATAAATTCTGCTTGTGTTGAGAAGCAACCAGCACCGCCAAGATAGCTGGCATCTCCTCAATCGCTGTTCTTTTCAAGTCAAGCCATTCTGTCCGCATGCGGCCACCACATCTCACTCCATTCTTTTGAAAACCATGCTCCTGCCCAAACCCTAAAAAGAGAGGGATTATCATTTTCACATTTCATATTTTAATTGATAAAAATTATCATTGTCAATATTTTTCATCGTTTTTTTGTAAGCAAACCGTTTGCTCGCCGACAATCGCCTTCACCAATGGCTTGACGCTAAAAAAAAGCGCCCTGCCTAAACGGCAGCGAACTTTGCTCCATTTCTTATCCTTTGACCAACACCGTTTTCATCGCCGTGAAAAACTCGATGGCTGCCCGCCCTTGCTCACGCGAGTGGGAGCTCGACTGCTTCATCCCGCCAAACGGCGCTTGCAGTTCGACTCCTGCGCTTTCTTCATTAATCCGGACGAGCCCGGCCTCGATGTCTTGGATGAACGCGAGCATCTTGCCGATATTTTGCGTGAAAATCGAGGCGCTCAATCCAAATGGCGTGTCATTGGCCAGCGTGATCGCTTCCTCGAATGTATCGACTTGGATCAACGCGAGCACGGGGCCAAAAATTTCCTCGCGAGCGATCGTCATGTCGGGCGACACGTTTTCAAAGATGGTCGGCTGCACATAAAACCCTTTTGCCCGTTCCCCATCCGTCAAACGTTGGCCTCCGTAAACGAGCGTCGCCCCTTCTTCGATTCCTCCGCGCGGAACAAATACTCTCCGCGTTTCGGGCCGGATAACTTCCGCCATGCCGCCTGCGCCCGCCGCGCCGCCTCCACCGCGGCGTTTACATCTTCCGCACTAGACTCTTGGACATAGCCGACGATGTCATCGATGTCGGCTGGGTTAAGGCTGGCTTCGATTTTTCCAGTGGAGGAATGAATCCATTCGCCATTGATGTAATTCAAGTATGTTTGTTTTTCTGTTCCCATCTTCATAATATCTTCTCCCCCTTTCCATTCACGTGATCGCTGCATACGATCTTGGAAAAAATGTTTGCCCCTGGTCATGATCTGAAAAATACAAGTTCATAACACTACTATAATATAGTTGAAATATTTTGTGAATTATATAAGTTGCAACTTTTTTACATAGCATTGTTCGCTCTTTTTGTCACCGTGCCAGCTTTTCAAGTGATAAAGATAGGACATGGAGATCGGAAATCCTTTATTACAACCTAATATTGATTGAATGCGGCTACAATGAACAAAACACCGAAGCCATTGCATGAAAGCAACAAAAAACCAACCTCCCCTAAACAAGGAGAGGCTGGTTTCCATTTCACCCTGACCACTTTAATCATGGAAATTCGTCCCATCCGTCACTTCTTTGACGATGCCGGCGCGGATGACGAAGTCGCCGAAATGTTCACCGTCAAGACGCTCTTTCGCATAGCGGGATAGGAGGACGCGCAGTTCGCGCAAAATTTCTTCTTCGCCGATGTTTTCGCGGTACAGTTTGCCAAGGCGCGTGCCGTTGAACGCAGCGCCGAGGTACATGTTGTATTTTCCGACCGCTTTGCCGACGAAGGCGATTTCTGCGAGCACGTGGCGGGCGCAGCCGTTCGGACAGCCCGTCATGCGGATCGTGATTTCTTCGTCGCGCAAACCGTTTTCGTTGATAATCTCCTCGATTTTATCAAGCAGCTTCGGCAAGTAGCGCTCCGCTTCCGCCATCGCCAAGCCGCACGTCGGCAAGGCGACACAGGCGAGCGCGTTGCGGCGCAAGGCGGTGTACCGGCGGCCATCGGTCAAGCCGTATTCGGCGATGAGTGCCTCGATCTCCGGCTTTTTCTCGCTCGTGACGTTAGCGATGACCAAGTTTTGGTTTGGCGTCAGCCGGAAATCCCCGGTATGGACTTTGGCGATTTCGCGCAGGCCGGTCATCAGCTTGTAATCGTCGTAGTCTTTGACGCGTCCGCCTTCGACAAAGAGTGTGAAGTGCCATGTCCCATTGACGCCTTCGACCCAGCCATAGCGGTCGCCGCTATGCTCGAAATGGTACGGGCGCGCTTCGCCGAGCTTCCAGCCGAGGCGGCGCTCAATTTCTTCTTTCACCGTTTCAAGGCCAAGGCGGTCGATCGTGTATTTAAAGCGGGCGTGTTTGCGCGATGAGCGGTTGCCGTAGTCGCGCTGAACGGTCATAATTTTCTCCGCCACCTCGACCACTTGATCCGGCCGGCAGAAGCCGATCACCTTGGCAAGCTGCGGATACGTCGTTTTGTCCCCATGGGTCATCCCCATGCCGCCGCCGATGGCGACGTTAAAACCGGCGAGTTTGCCGTCTTCCACGATGGCGATCAACCCGATATCTTGCGAGAATACGTCGACGTCGTTGGACGGCGGGACAGCGATTCCGATTTTAAATTTCCGCGGCAAGTACGTCGGGCCGTAAATCGGTTCTTCCTCACCGTCGACTTGCGGCGTGCCGGCCACTTTTTCGTCATCCAACCAAATTTCATAATACGCCCGCGTCCGCGGCAACAAATGGTCGCTGATCAGCTTTGCCCACTCATATACTTCCGCATGCACTTCCGATTGGTACGGGTTCGGGTTGCACATGACGTTTCGGTTGACGTCGCCGCAGGCCGCAAGCGTCGTCATCAGCGCGTTGTTAATGGCTTGCATCGTTTTTTTCATGTTCCATTTTAAGATGCCGTGCAATTGGAACGCTTGGCGCGTCGTCAGCTTCAACGTGCCGTTCGCATACTTGCGGGCGAGCTCATCCATGACAAGCCACTGTTCCGGCGTCGCCACCCCGCCCGGCGTGCGGACGCGAACCATGAACTGGTATGCAGGCTCCAGTTTTTGTTTTTGCCGCTCGGTGCGCACGTCGCGGTCGTCTTGCAAATAGCTGCCGTGGAATTTCATCAACCGGTTGTCATCCTCTGGAATTCCTGCGCTGAGCGGGTCTTCCATCGTTTCCGCGAGCGTGCCGAGCAAGTAACGGCTTTCCTGCTTGATGCGCTCGACATCGCTTGGCGGTCCGTCCGGCGCTTTTAACTCGACTTTCGCCATTTCCGATTCCACTCCTTCTTTGAGATTAATAGACGTCGCGTTGGTATCGTTTTTGCTTTTGCATCTCCGTGACATACGCTTCCGCCTGTTCACGGCTCATTCCGCCTTCTTTTTCGATAATCTCAATCAACGTTTGGTGAACGTCGCGCGCCATGTGTTGTTTGTCGCCGCATACGTAGACGACAGCACCTTCCTCAAGCCAGCCGAACAGCTCTTTGCTTCGTTCAATCATCCGGTGCTGCACATACACTTTCTTCTCCGTATCGCGAGAGAAGGCGACATCCATTTTGGTCAGCACACCGCTTTTCAACCATGCGAGCCATTCGGTTTGATACAGGAAGTCGGTCATAAAGTGTTGGTCGCCGAAAAAGAGCCACGATTTTCCGTTGGCTCCTGTCGCCTCGCGCTCTTGCATAAAAGCGCGGAACGGCGCAACCCCAGTGCCTGGACCGATCATAATGATCGGCGTCGATGGGTCTTTTGGCAGCTTAAAATTCGGGTTCGGCTGCACAAAGACCGGCAACGTATCGCCGATTTGGACGCGTTCGGCGCAGAACGTCGAGCACACCCCTTTGCGCAGGCGGCCGTGCGACTCATAACGGACCGCGCCGATCGTCAAGTGCACTTCATCTGGATAGGCCGCTAAGCTGCTCGCGATTGAATACAGGCGCGGCGGCATTTTGCGCAAAATCGAGATGACTTGTTGCGGCGCCGCATCCCATGGGCCGAAGTCGCGGAACGCATCCAATAAGTCGCGGCCTTTGGCGTATTCTTTCAGCTTCGCCTCATTGCCTGGGGCAACGAGCGCTTGAAGCTCGCTGTTTTTCGACAGCGGCGCAAGCTTTTGCAACAGCGCTTTGGTCAACACGGTGATTTCAAAATGGGACGTGAGCGCTTCTTTGAGCGACCGCACTTCCCCGTCTTTGTCGATCGTCACCGTTTCTTCCGGGTTCCATTTCATTTCTTGAATGATGAGATCGACAAGCTCCGGATCGTTTTTCGGGAAGATGCCAAGCGCATCGCCCGGTTCATACTTCAACCCCGATCCTTCAAGAGACAATTCGAGATGGCGCGTTTCTTTGTTCGATCCGCGGCCGTTTAAGTTGATGTTTTCCAGCACCTCAGCCGGGAACGGATTTTTCCGCGAATAGACGACCGCCGGTTCGGCTTTCGGCACGGCCGCAGCGGCCGACAACACTGGCGCGGCCTCGGCATTGATCCCCTTGCTCAGCTCGGCAAGCACGCCGTCAAGCCATTTCGCCGCCGCTTCCTCGTAGTCGACGTCACAGTCGACGCGCGGATAAAACCGCGCTCCCCCGAGCTCCTCGAGCCGCTTGTCAAAATCTTTCCCCGTCTGGCAAAAATGTTCATACGACGTATCGCCAAGCGCCAAGACGGAAAAGCGTAAATGATTCAGCTTCGGCGCCCGTTTGCTGTGGAGAAACTCGTAAAACGACACCGCGTTGTCTGGCGGATCGCCTTCCCCATGCGTGCTCACGATGATGAGCAGCGTCTCGACTTTCTTCAATTCATTCGGCTTAAAGTCAAGCATGGACGACACTTTCGCTTCAAACCCACGCTCTTTGAGCGCTTTGCCGGCTTTCTCAGCCAACTTTTGTGCATTGCCGGTTTGCGAGCCGTACAATACCGTAACTTCTTTCGAAACCGGTTTGCTGCTTCCAGCAAACAGCGCTGGCGCTTCGGCATCCAAAACGGCAACCGCCGCCTCGGCAGCGGCCAAATACCCGCTCAGCCAAAATTTTTGCGCTGGCGTCAACGTCGGCAACAAACGGTTCAAGAGCTCAATCTGCTCCTGGCTAAACGGACTGTTGGTTACTTGCAGCTGCAACGGTGTCCACCTCACAATATAAAAATAAGATGGAATCGATTGGCGTTGCTTAACCCGCCATCATGGGCGGACGCCAAATTCCATTAATCCCTATAAACAAAGTATACTTTATCCAAAATATCATATTTACACTTTACCGCAAAACAAAACATTAGTAAAATAAATATAAATTATTAAAACTATTAACATCACTAATAATGATTCGCAACAAAACAGTCAGGCTGCATGCGAGGGGTTGGCCAATGTATTACGACGAGTTGAAGACGTTCATTACGTTAGCAGAAGTGAAAAATTTCACAAAGACGGCGGAAATTCTCCATTTATCCCAGCCAAGTGTCAGCTTGCACATTAAAAATTTAGAGAAGGAGTTCCAGACGAAACTGTTCATCCGCTCCCCGAAGCGGCTGCGCATGACGCCGACGGGCGAGCTGTTGTACGACCGCGCCAAACAAATGGTGGCGCTCTATGAACAAACAAAGCAAGACATTTTGGAGCACCATCATTCGGTGAAAGGCAAATTGACCATCGGCGCCAGCTTTACGATTGGGGAGTATATTTTGCCGCCGCTTTTGCCCGATTTCCAAAAGCGCTATCCAGAATTGGAGCTTGAGGTGATGATCGGCAACACGAAAGAAATTGTCGAACTCGTCAAATCGTATCAAGTCGACATCGGCTTGATCGAAGGGCAAACGAACGAAAAGGAACTGTCTGTTCATCCATTTATGCAAGACGAGCTCGTCATCGTCGCCTCCAAGCGGCACGCCTTGGCGCAAAAAGGCGAAGTCACGATCAGCGAGCTGCAAAACGAGGCGTGGGTGGCGCGCGAAGTCGGGTCGGGGACAAGGGAATATTTCAATCATTTCATCCGCTCGAACGGGCTGAAAATCCAATCGCTCATGATCATCAGCAGCAACCAAGGCATTAAAGAAACGCTGATCAACGGCAACGCCCTGTCCTTGCTGTCGCGCAGCGTCGTCGCCCGCGACATCGAGCACGGCCATCTGTCCATCGTTCACTTGAACCATCCACCGTTTTACCGAATGTTTTCCTATATTTGTGCACCGATTATGGAAAACAAGCAAAATGTACGTATCTTCCTTGAAACGTTGCAACACAATTGGAGATCCTAAAAAACACGGGGAGAAGCTTGGCAGCCCTCCCCTATACTTCCATCTCCCCATGGCGAATATGCGGCATTTCGATTTGAATCGTCGCATGGCGAATGTGAAAGCGCGTCTCGATCAAATCAATCGCCCGCTGCAAAACCGCCTGCCCATCGCAACCTTCCTCAATGAGCAAATGGCAGCTTAACGAATCAAGCCCCGAGGTGATCGTCCAAATATGCAAATCGTGCACATCGATCACGCCATCAATGCCGGAGAGCGCCGCTTTTACTTCCCCATGGTCAATCGCCGCCGGCGTTCCTTCCATTAAAATATGCACCGTCTGTTTCACCACGGCCAATGCCCCTTTTAAAATCAGCACCGACACCGCAATGGAAATGAGCGGATCAGCCGCGTACCAATCGAACAGCCAGATGACAAGCCCCGCCGCGATCGCCCCGACCGAGCCTAACGCATCGCCAAGCACATGAAGATAGGCGCTGCGGACATTGACGTTCTCTTTGACATCCCCTTTGCGCATTAACACCCAAGCGCTTGCCAAATTAGCCAGCAACCCTATGACAGCAATGGCCATCATCGGCCCGCTCGCGACAGCAGGTGGATTCACAAACCTCGCGACCGCTTCCCAAATAATCCAAGCGGCAATCCCCACCAACGCAACCCCGTTTACGAGCGCCGCTAAAATCTCGAACCGGTAAAATCCATATGTCCTCTTCGGCGACGCAGGCCTCGCCGCAAACCACACCGCCAACAGACTTAACAAAAGCGAAGCAGCATCGCTCAGCATATGCCCCGAATCCGAAAGAAGAGCAAGGCTGTTCGTCACAAGCCCGCCGACAAACTCCAGAACCATAATCCCGACGGTAATGACAAGAGCGGCCGCCAGCCCTTTTTGGCTCCCCTCTCTGCCCAAGCCATGATGATGCCCGTGATGGTGGCCGCAATGGCCGTGTTCATGATGATGCATCGTTCTTCTCTCCCTTTTATGGATGTTGAGCGTGATCAATCGCCTGCCTCAGCAGCGAAATGACATGATCGTCATCGCACGAATACACCAGTGATTTCCCTTCACGGCGATATTTGACAAGCCGCAGCGCCCGAAGCAGCGCCAGTTGATGGGAAACGGCCGACTGCGACATGCCGAGCACTTCCGCAATATGGCCGACATGGCATTCTTCCTGCGACAACAAATACAACATCTTCATCCGCGTCGGATCCGCCAACGCTTTAAAGATTTTCGACACTTCCTCCACGACGCTTTCATCTAAAAACAAATGATCTTCTGCCTTCATCATCGTTCCCTCTCATTTTAACATATGAGCATTTGTTCATATATGTGAATCATAACCTGCTTTTTTTCTTCTGTCAATCCTCTTTCGAACTGCCCAACTCCATAAACATCCGTCATGCACGAGCAAAGAAAAAAAGCAAAGGGCGGAGCACCCTCTGCTTTTTTTCTTACGATCTCACCCGCACCGCCGTCCCTGTCGCAATGCACATCATCATGCCATCGCGCAGCGTTTCAAAATCAAGATCCACCCCGATGACGGCGTTAGCGCCAAGATGCTTCGCCTTATTGACCATCTCCTTGATCGCCATCTCCCGCCCTTCGGCCAGCTTGCTTTCATACGTTCCGCTCCGCCCGCCGATGATGTCAGTGATGCTGGCGAGAAAATCGCGGACGACATTGGCGCCCAAAATGACTTCTCCCGCTACGATGCCCAAATACTCTTCAATTTGTTTTCCTTCAATGGTATTGGTGGTCGTGACAATCACAGCTATGTCCCCCTCGTGGCTCATAATAGATTGGAAGTACCCCATTCCATTATACTACATTGCCTCTATGACGTCGCCGATGAATCTGTCCGCAGTGCAGCCAATGCCGAATGAGTACCGTACAGCAACAACTGCGCGATGCCGACAAAATACTCCGATTCGCGAATGATGTGATCGAGCACCACCTTGGCGGTCGGGTTTTGGCTGACAGCTTTGCTGCGGGTTTTGATGTGCCGGCATAATTCAATGAACTGAAGGCTCTGCTCTAGGCAGTACGACACAAAATGGAGCACTTGTTGATGCAGTTGTTCAGGAACATAATGGCCGGCCCGAACCACCGATTCGATATAACGGACCGCGTGCTGATGCGCAGCCGAAAGCGCCTCCTCCCATTTTTTCAACGCTTCTACATATGGCGCTTCCAATCCAGACGCAAGCTCGCGAATGACGACCGTATGTTCTTCCTCTTGGCGCTTCCAGAATTCAATCTCATCCAAAACGCGCAGCGGCATGTGTGGGCCGTAGTAAAATTGCACGCTCTTCCCCCCTTATTTTGTGCTCTCCTTCCATAAATGTATGGGTAAAACAGAGCGTCAATTCCATAAAAAAGCGAAACAGCCGATGCAACAGCTGCTTCGCCTAAATGTTCACGGCGTCCTCGGAGACGGTTTAGCCACCCCTATTCCGCAATGGCAGTGAATGGACTGAGAAGAAACAATACATTTTTTGTCATAACTAAAAAAATGAGTTGATCAACCTCGGCCGACAGATGAACATCAAGCTGTATGCGAAAGACACAAAGAAAAGGCTCATCGAGTCGATCCTCTAGCATTACAGCTTTATCCAGCTGCACGCCTAAATGGCTAACCGGAAACACCATGCGGAAATGAGTATGTTCATCAGTCATGACACTGACTAAGGGGCCCCCACGCCGTCGACCGCGGGGGCTGCTTGCATCCGCCCGTTCAACGATCACAGATACCGAGCGTTGATTTGTTCTTTCTGGTTTTGTTCAAACTCCTTGATCATCGAACGGGCGACGACCATGCGGTGAACTTCGTCCGGGCCGTCATAAATCCGCGCTGTTCTCGCTTCGCGGTAAAATCCTTCAAGCGGTGTGTCTCCGCTCACGCCAAGGGCGCCGTGCACTTGAATCGCTCGGTCAATCGCACGGTGCAACACGTTAGCTCCGAAAAACTTGATGATGGAAATTTCTTTTTTCGCTTCTTGCCCGTTGTCCATCAGCCACGCCGCCTTCAGCGTCATTAGACGAAATGCTTCGATTTCCGCGACCGAATCGGCGATGAAATTCTGGATCGTTTGGTGGTCCGCCAGCCGTTTTCCGCGCGTTTCTCGTTTCAAAGAGTAGGCAATCATCAAGTCTAGACTTCTTTGGGCGATGCCGACCCAGCGCATCGCGTGGGTAATGCGCCCGGTTCCGAGCCGCAGCTGCGCCAGTTCCAACCCCGCCCCGCGCGGCCCCAACAAATTTTCCTTCGGCACGCGGCAGTTCGTATACCGGACTTCACAATGACCGCCTGCAAAATGGTCGCCGATCACTGGGATTTCTCGAACGATTTCAAAACCGGGATTGTCATGCTCAACAATCAGCAAGCTGAATTGCCGGTGAGGCGGAGCGTCGGGATCCGTCTTGGCCACGACAATCGAAAAAGTTGAACCAACCGCCCCCGTGGTAAACCATTTATGGGCGTTGATGACCCATTCGTCCCCATCAAGCACTGCCGCAGACCGGAGCTGCTTCGGATCTGACCCGGACACTTCCGGCTCAGTCATGGCAAAGCAGGAGCGAATGTCCCCGTTGACGAGGGGATACAAATATTTCCGCTTTTGCTCCTCCGTTCCGGCATGCCATAATATCTCGGCGTTTCCCGCATCCGGCGCCATGCATCCGAACACGTAAGGGCCGGCCGGACTCCGCCCTGCAATTTCAGACAGCAGCGCCAACGAAACAAAACCAAGCCCCGCTCCCCCGGCCTCTTTCGGCATATGGGCGGCCCAGAGCCCCATCTCTTTCACCTTTTGCTGAAGCGGCTTCAATATGTCTTCCGGCAATCCCCGGTGCGGGACGAAGTGCCGTTCATTCGGATACACATATTCCTCCATCAACGCAGCGGCTTTTTCGATCATGTCCTGCTGTTCCGCTGATGGCCGAAAGCTGTACATCACACTCACCCCTCTCCCTCTTTGCCCCATGTTGTATGCATGTTCTGTGCCAGCCAAAACAAGCTTCCGGCGCCTTTAGGACACGCAAAAACGATGAAAAAAATCATCAGAACAGTTATAATATTATAAAGATTGAAACGATAGAATTCTAGTAAGAGGAGGGATCATTATTACAGAACTGGCGCAACTGCAAGCCCGCATTCGCGAACTGGAGGCCCTAGTTCATGAACTGAAAGGAAAACTGGCCTTGTACGAAAACGTAATCAACGCGAGCTATGATCCGATCTTCATCGCCGACAAACGCGGCTACGGAATCAAAATGAACGAAGCGTACACCCGGGTGACCGGCATTACCGAGGATCAGTTGATCGGTCGACATCTAAAAGATGTTGTCAAAGACGGCATTATATCCGAATCCGTTTCCCTGAAAGTACTGCAGGAAAAACGCCGCGTGACGATCATCCAACATGTCAATGGGAAAGATTTGTTGGTAACCGGGAATCCGATTTTTGACGAAAACGGCGATGTATCCTATGTGGTGACGAACTTGCGCGACATATCAGCGCTAAAACATTTGGAGCAGGAATTGATGAAGACAAAGGCGCTGGCCGATCGATATTTGCAACAAATCAAAGTATATCAGCACCGCGAGGACACAATCCGCCATGAAGGGGTGATCGCCAACAGCCCAAACATGCTGCGGGTCATCCATTTAGCCCAAAAAATCGCCCCATTCAACTCGACTGTGCTGCTGCTTGGGGAATCGGGCGTCGGGAAAGAAGTCATCGCCAACTTAATTCAAAAATGGAGCCCCCGCTCCGATAAACCGTTCATTAAAGTGAACTGTGCCGCCATTCCGAAAGAGTTGATTGAATCAGAACTGTTTGGCTATGAAAAAGGCGCGTTCACTGGGGCAGACAGCCGGGGCCGTCCAGGCTTGTTCGAGCAAGCGCACACTGGGACGATCTTTCTCGACGAAATCGGAGAAATGCCGCTTTCGCTCCAAGGAAAACTGCTTCGTGTGCTGCAGGAGTTCGAAGTGACACGAATCGGTGGGCGGAGGACGATCAAAATTGACGTGCGTGTCATCTCTGCGACCAATCAAGATTTGGAGTCTCTCGTCAAGCAGGGGAAGTTTCGCGAAGACTTGTACTATCGTCTGAACATTATCCCGATTCACATTCCGCCGCTGCGGGAACGCCAAGAAGACATTCCTTTGCTCGCCCATTATTTTTTAGAGCGAGTTAATCAAAAATATCGCCTCCATAAACAATTCACCGATGATGCACTGCTAGCCATGAAGTCGTATGCATGGCCAGGGAATGTCCGGGAAATGCAGAACTTAATCGAACGGCTCGTCATTACAACGGAAACCGATCACATCACAGCTCTACACTTGCCTTTTTCCCATTCCACATCATTGGAGATGAAACAAGCGTCAAAAACACTGAAAGACATGGTCCGCAATCTGGAACGAGAACTGATTTTGAAAGCGATTTCCGAATACAAGACGACACGAAAAGCAGCCCAAGTGCTCGGCATCAGCCAGTCCGCCTTGGTGAAAAAGATGCAGCGGCTCGGCATTTGACAACGTTGATTCGTTTTTTCATCACTGATTCCGTCTGGAATCGTCCGACAGGACCGGTATGAACCAAAAATAGAACAATTTTGTGAACATTCCTGTATTCTTTGTGATTGGCATGCAAGTTGCAAATATATGGGTGGAGACCGAAATTCTCGACCATGGAGAGAGGTGTTGTGGATGGATATAAGCCGCCTTCCGTCCTTCCGTCTTGACGGCAAAGTTGCCCTTGTCACCGGCGGCAGCAAAGGCATTGGTTTCGCCATGGCGTGCGCCTTGGCCGCCCATGGAGCCCACGTTGTCATTGCCAGCCGAAATATGGCCGACTTGCAAAAAGCAGCAGAGGAAATCACCGGTCAAGGGTTCTCCTGCTCCTGGGTTCAAGCCGATGTCACCGACAAAGAAAATGTTCAGCGTATGGTTGACTGCGTCATCGGGCAGCACGGCCGCCTTGACATTTTAGTAAACAACGCCGGCATGAATATTCGCAAGCCACTCATTGACATCGAGGAGGACGACTGGGACCGGGTGTTAAACACGAACTTAAAAGGCATTTTCCTTGTCGGCCAGGCCGCCGCCAAACAAATGATCAAACAGCAATATGGGAAAATCATCAACATCTCATCCATTTTCGGCGGGGTCGGAATGCCGTTTCAAACGAGCTACGCCGCCAGCAAAGGCGGCATCAACCAATTGACAAAAGTATGGGCGAACGAGCTTGCCCCTTACAACATCAATGTGAACGCCATCGCCCCTGCCTACATCCGAACGCCGATGACCAGCGCTTGGCTTCAAGATGAAGAACGGTACCGAAATATCGTCAACAGCACAATGCTCAACCGCGTTGGCGAGCCGGAAGATGTCACCGGACCGGTCGTCTTTCTCGCCTCCGACGCCGCCAATTACATCACCGGGCACATTTTGTACGTCGACGGCGGCTGGACAGCGAAATAATTTGCAGGGAGGGATTCGATGATTGTAGAAGGACGTTTATATGGACGGACTGTCAAGCTGTTTGCTGAACGGCCGGCAAACGTTTACGAGATGCTCGCCCGCTCGGCCGCCACATTTCCCGACGGCGAAGCGCTCGTAAAAGGGGAAACACGGCTTTGTTATGCCGAACTGAAGCAGCTCGTCGACCGAGCAGCCAGCCGCCTCGTGGAACAAAACGTGCGCAAGGGCGATCGCGTTGCGCTGCTGCTCGGCAACGACATCGAATTTGTGCTCATCGCATTGGCTTGCGCCAAAATCGGGGCCATTTTCGTGCCACTGAACACGAGGTTGACCGCCAACGATTTGATTTACATGATGACCGATGCCGGTGCGAAAATGCTGATTACGAACCGGGAATTCGTGCGCCCGCTTGAAGACTGGCTGGCCCGCGACCCATTGATCCAATATTGCTACTTGACTGATGGACATGATCCTGAGAAGCGCCTGTATTCCTTCCATGAAGAGCTGCTCCAGCGCACAGCCGGCGAAACGCAGCTTGATACGCCGCCAGAGGAAACCGATCCGCTTTACATTATGTACACGTCCGGAACGACCGGGTTGCCGAAAGGGGCGGTCGGCAGCCATATTAACGCCATTCACAGCTGCCTCAGCTACCAATTTGTCTTGCAAACCGACCATACAACACGCACGCTCGTCGCCGTTCCACTCTTTCACGTGACCGGGTTGATCGGGCAATTGTTGCATATGCTGCTTGTCGGCGGAACAGTTGTCTTGATGGAGCGCTACCAAACAGAGACTGCCATCCGGCTCATCCAGCAAGAGAACATCAACTTTTTGTTTAATGTACCGACGATGTACATTATGATGATGTCGCATTCGTTGTTTCATACTTTCTCCTACGATTTCGTGCGCATCGTCGCCTACGGCGGAGCCCCGATGTCAAAAGAAACGATCGGCGGGCTGCGGCGCTGCTTCCCGAACGCTTTCTTACACAACGCCTACGGGGCGACAGAAACCACTTCGCCAACCACGATCATGCCCAAACAGTATCCGGACGATAAAACCGACTCCGTCGGCGTGCCCGTGCCCGTTGCCGATATCAAAGTCGTCACTGAAACCGGCGAGACGGCCAAGCCAGGAGAAGCTGGTGAGCTGTACATTAAAGGGCCGATGGTCATCCAACAATATTGGAACCGCCCGGAAGCAAACATCGCTTCATTCACCGAAGACGGCTACTGGAAATCAGGCGATATTGCCCGTATAGACGAAGATGGCTTTGTATACATCCTCGACCGAAAAAAAGACGTGATCAACCGCGGAGGAGAGAAAATTTACTCCGTTGAAGTCGAAAACGTGCTATACGCCCATCCGAAAGTGCTCGAAGCTGCAGTGGTCGGGGTAAAAGATCCTGTATTCGGCGAAGAGGTAAAAGCGTACGTCGTCGCCAAACCGGGAAACACGCTGACCGCCGAGGAGCTCATCGCTTTCGCCCGCCAGCGCCTTCCGAAATTTAAAACGCCCAAACAGGTTGAGTTGATCGACCAGCTCCCGCGCAATCCAGGGGGGAAAGTTTTAAAGAACAAGCTGGTGGAAATGTCGTTGGCGGACCAACAAAAATGAAGAAACAGGCAGTGTGAAAGGCATTGTTTTGAAAGCGTTACCAAATTTGCTGTTGAATTTGTTTCATCTTGTTGCTCCGTCCCTTATAAACGTTTTCGCCGTAAAGAGCGGAACGAATTATACATTTGTGAAGGAGGCTGACGCCGTATGGAAGCAAAAGCACAGACGAATGTCGGGATCGAAAGGCAGGACAACAATTGGATGGCCAAACTGGCACTCTTTTTCGCCAAAATCGCCGAACGCTGGCTCCCCGATTCGTTCGTCTTCGCCGTTGTTCTGACGTTTGTGACATTTTTAGGCGGAATATTGATCAACGGAAAAAGCCCGGCCGACATGATCACCTATTGGGGTGAAGGCTTATGGGGGCTGCTCGCCTTCACCGCCCAAGTCATTACCACCTTTGTCATGAGCTATGCTTTGGCATTGACAAAGCCTGTTTCCCGGCTCCTCGAAAAAATTGCCGGCAAATGTCACTCGCCCAATTCTGCCATTTTGCTTGTCACGTTTACATCGCTTGCTGCTTCATTCATCAGTTGGGCGTTCGGCCTCGTCGTCGCCGGCATTATCGCCAAGCTCGTGGCAAGGAAAGTGCGGGATGTTGACTATCGCGTGCTTGTTGCAGCTGGATACTCCGGATTTGTCATTTGGCAAGGCGGCTTGTCATCCTCTGCCGCTTTATTCGTCGCCACCAAAGGGCATGTGTTTGAGAAACAGATTGGCATTATCCCAACATCGGAAACTATTTTCTCAGCGGTCAATATGGCCATTATTCTCGTCGTCTTTTTCACGTTGCCTTTTATCATGAAGATCATCCACCCTGCCAGAAAAGAAGATCGTTTTCTTATCGATCCAGCCTTATTGGAAGATTCGATTGAAGAGCCGCAAGAACAAGCCAACTTCATCAACGACAAAATTGAAAAAAGCCGTTTAATCACGCTGGCTGCCGGCATTCTTGGGCTCGTGTACTTGATCATGCATTTTTCAAAAAACGGCTTTTCTCTTGATTTAAACACCGTCAACCTTATGTTTTTAACATTCGCTTTGTTGCTGTTTGGAAATGTGCGCGAACTCGGGGTAGGCCTTGTCAAATCGTCTAACAGCGTCAGCCAAATTATTTTGCAATACCCGTTTTATGCTGGAATCATGGGCATGATGTCGTCGTCCGGACTAGCGCAATGGCTTTCTGATTTCTTTACCAAGTTTTCGACAGCTGAAACGTTGCCGCTATTCACCTTTTGGTCAGCCGGATTCTTGAACTTGTTCATCCCATCGGGCGGCGGCCAGTGGGTCGTACAAGCGCCGATCGCTCTTCCCGCCGCCTTGGAAATGGGAATCGATCCAGCCAAAATGGTCATGGCCGTCGCTTGGGGCGAGTGGAGCAACATGATCCAGCCGTTTTGGGCTATCCCGCTTCTCGCCATCGCTGGCCTGCGCATCCGTGACATCATGGGCTTTACGACAATCACTTTCATCTATGTCGGCATTATCGCTTCTATCTTTCTGTATTTACTTTGATTAACAACAGCCCGCAGCCAACTTATTGAGCCGGCTGCGGGCAGCGTTTTTTTATCCTTAGCAAACATGAGCACCCTTAGCAGACGCCGCCCTCAAACCTCACGCAGGAGACCAGAGGAAATCGCCAACATCGCCCTGTTTTTAGCTTCCGACGATGCCAGTTTTCTAAACGGCGCTGTGATCGTCGCCGATGCCGGATGGACGGCTATTAACGTCTAAAATCGGAAAAGCCGCCCCAACACGTTTCGTTCCCCGTCGAGACCGGCTTTTTTCCTTTTGTCAGCCGCGAACCATTTGGTACACATGCATTACCAAAGCAACGACCGCCGCCACTCCAACAAACGACACCAAATACAAAATCGGCGACCCCGTGTGGCCAAACACCACTTCATTTTGCAGCATGGCCGCTTTCTCCCAAGCATTCTCCACATCGGGCTTGTAAAGCTTCGTTTTCCAATATCCTATGCCGATGGTGGATGCCAAATACACGACATGAACGATGATCGAAATGACGAAAGCGTGAATAACGGTTTTCATGAACATCCCCTTCTCACCTGTCGGAAATATGGACGGTCCTCCATTGGAGGCGTCGGCGCAAATGTCCATCCATTGCATCCGCATTCCGATACGATCTTCTATCATTTTATCATACAAGTTGCGCAAAACCATCCCCTGCATATTTCCGAATCGTTCCTTTTGATCAAACGTTCAATCCCCCAAAAGAGGGGATATTCACAGACGCTTGATTGAAGTAAGCTTAACTGTAGCATCGCTTTTCTCCATCCCATCAAGCACATGATGGGTGTGAAACGCCAATAACAAATGAATGAACATTCATTCTGTTGTGGTATAATGGTAACAACATCCTCACACCAATAAGGAGGCACGTTCGCCATGCTGATCGAGAAAGTGATCAAAAAACGGTTTGAAACAGAAGTGGTTCAAAACGTGCATATCGCCAAAGGAACGGCGATGTTTCAAGGCGTCCGCCTCACCGTCCGCTGCTTTGTCATCGATGGAGTGCTGATTGACACCGGCGCCAAATCAATGGAACACGAATTCACCTCGTTTTTTCAACACCAAGACATCGATCAAGTCGTCATCACCCACTATCACGAAGACCATACCGGCTGCGCGGCGTTTTTGCAGCGGAAAATGGGACTGCCGATTTACATGAACGAGCGGATGATCGATTACTGCCGCCAAAAAGCAGACTATCCGCTATACCGAAAAGTGTTTTGGGGCAAGCGCGACCCGTTCGTTGCCAAACCGATCGGCGCGACGTTTTCCTCGCGAAGCGCAACGTGGGACGTCATTCCCACGCCGGGTCATTCCATCGATCATGTCGTCTTTTTGAACCGCGAAACGGGGCAGCTGTTTAGCGGCGACTTATACTGCCAAGAGAAAACGAAAGTCATCTTGCGTGAGGAGGACATTCCGACGATCATCGCCTCCTTGCAACACGTGTTGACGTACGATTTCGGTGACGTCTTTTGCGCCCATGCCGGCTATCTCCCGAACGGGCGTGAGGCGTTGCAGCGAAAACTCGATTACTTGCTTGAACTTCAAGGCAACATCATCGATTTATACGAAAAAGGCATGCCGCCGAAACAAATTCAAGAAACGCTTTTCCCGAAAAAATATCCGATCGTCTTTTTTTCGGCGAAGGAGTGGGACTCCCTTCACATTGTCCGGTCGGTCATTCAAGAATATCAAGCGAAACGGGCAAGCTGAAGCGGACGCTTCCCGGAAATGGCCATAGACCATTAGGGCAAGTCCATATTCTATTTTCTTCCATTTCAAATGAAAAATTACTATCTTCGCCAGCAACGGGACAAATTAAGAAAAAACGAAAGGATGGGTCCCGTCGATGAACGAAACACCGCGCGTCAAGCTGCACGGGTTCAACAACTTGACGAAATCGCTCAGCTTCAATATGTACGATATTTGCTATACGAAAACGGCGAAGGAGCGGGAGGCGTATATCGAATACATTGACGACGTGTACAATGCCGAACGGCTGACGAATATTTTAAAACGTGTCGCCGACATGATCGGCGCCCATGTGTTAAACATCGCCAAACAAGATTACGTTCCGCAGGGCGCGAGCGTGACGATGCTCGTTTCCGAGGGGCCGGTCGTCGAGGTGCCCGAAGATGACGGCCCTTTGCCGGAGGCGGTGGTGCTTTCCCTTGACAAAAGCCATATCACCGTCCATACATACCCAGAATACCACCCGAATGACGGAATCAGCACGTTCCGCGCCGATATTGATGTCGTCACATGCGGGGAAATTTCGCCGCTCAAAGCGCTCGACTATTTGATTCATTCATTTGACGCCGACATTATGATCATCGACTACCGCGTGCGCGGATTTACGCGCGACATTCACGGATACAAGCTGTTTATCGACCATGACATTACGTCGATTCAAGATTATATCCCGGAGCACATTCGCGAAAAGTACGATATGATCGACGTAAACATTTACCAAGAGAATATTTTTCACACAAAATGCAAGTTGAAACAGTTTGACTTGGACAACTACTTATTTGGCTATGCAAAAGAGGATTTGAGCGAACAAGAAGCGAATGAAACAACCGCCAAGCTGAGAAGGGAAATGGATGAGATCTTTTACGGAAAAAATATGCCGAACACCGTTTGACGCGGGCGCCTTTTTGACGCCTGCCGGCTTTCGGGCCGGCCCACACCGGTTCCCGATTGGCGCCGTCTATGGTATGCTAGTAGAAAAAAGGAAAAGGTGTTCATGAATGAAGTACATCATCGTCGGAGCCGGCATTTTAGGGGCCTCGACCGCTTACCATTTGGCCAAGGAAGGCGCAAACGTGATCATCATCGACCGCGGCGACAAAGGGCAGGCGACCGGTGCGGCGGCGGGGATTGTCTGCCCTTGGCTGTCGCAGCGCCGCAACCAAAAATGGTACCGATTGGCCAAAAACGGAGCGAAGTTTTACCCCTCCCTCATCGAAGAACTGCAAGCGCTCGGGGAAACGGACACCGGTTATGCGCGCGTCGGGGCGCTTTGCCTGCATACAGACGAACAGAAACTGGAACAAATGGAGGAGCGCGCTCGCAAACGGCGCGAAGACGCGCCGGAAATGGGAGAGATCGTGCGGCTTCATCCCCATGAGGCGAAGGAGCTGTTTCCGCCGCTTGGCGGTGAGCATCATGCCCTATATGTGAGCGGCGCCGCCCGAGTGAACGGCCGGGCGGTGCGGGACGCCCTCACAAACGCGGCCCAAAAGCTTGGCGCCGCCTACATCCGCGGAAACGCCCAGATCCTGTTTGAAGGCTCCCGCGTCATCGGCGTGGAAGTCAATGGAGCGAAATACACGGCCGAAGCGGTCATCGTCACAGCCGGCGCATGGGCTGGCGAACTGCTTGAGCCGCTGGGCGTTCGGTTTGCCGTCACTCCACAAAAAGGACAAATCGTTCATCTCGAATGGTTGGCAGGCGAGACTGGCCGATGGCCGGTCGTCATGCCGCCGAACAATCAGTATATGCTCGCCTTCCCTAGAGGGCGAATCATCATCGGAACGACCCATGAAGATGAAGCGGGGATGGATGTCCGCGCCACCGCCGGCGGCATCCACGAAATACTGGACAAAGCGCTCGCCGTCGCGCCAGGGCTGTCGGCGTGCACCTACGTGGAAACACAGGTCGGGTTTCGCCCGCGCACGCCTGGGTTTCTCCCGATCTTCGGACCGCTTCCGGGCTTTTCTGGGGTGTATATCGCCAATGGGCTCGGCTCCTCAGGTCTCACCGTCGGCCCGTATTTAGGAAAGGAGTTGGCGAAACTCGTCATCGGCCTGCCGACGGAACTCGACCCAAGCGATTATGACGCAGCAAGCGCCGTCGCACCGATCGTTCAATGAGGGGATCAGAAAAAGCAACAACGGAGCTTCCACGATATGGACAATAGCCAACGCAGCGACTGATATCCCTTTCTCACCGTCAGGGCAAAGCTGACCGTGTTTTGTCAGCTTTGTCCTTCATATTTTTTCAACTGCTCCGTCAGCTTGTGAAACAGCTCCATATCTTTGCGGTCAAGCGCTTGATCGATTTGCATCTTCAAAATCGACACTTCATGGCGTTTCAACGCTTCATCGAGCACTTGCTCGGCCGCTTTCGCCATTTTCTCATGGCGCTCATGCCGCCGGACGTTTTCAAACGCTTGGTGATCAATGAGCCGAAGGTACGAAAAATTCCTTGCCTTTCCTGGAAAATGAAGCGTCAAATAAAGCGGCTCGTTCGGATGCAGCGCCAAATCGCCCATAATGGCGGCCAAACTCGTGCTTTTTTGACCGCGTCGATAAAACACAAGCCCCTCTTCTTCCGCCATCGCGGTTGAGATGATGAGCCACCGCGCTTGCTTTTGCTCGGTTTCTGTAAAATGGACGTTCTCAAGCAAATGGGGGTGCTGAAGCAAATACTTGAGCACAAATCGGGCATCCGGATGCTTTAAGCGATGATTGTGCAAAAACGATGTTAAAAAATTGCGCTTTTCCAAAGCCGACACCCACCTCATCGCACTGTCCCCTCCTCCCTATTTCCAAACTCTCCTTAACCGAGCTAACTCTTGTATATATCCCCAAAATGAGACTGGGGACATGATCATTTGGTAAAACAAGACAAAGACGACAAAACCAATTCTATTTCTTCTGATCTTGAGATCCAATTTTCGGAACACCGATCTTTGATATCGGTATAGAACCCAATACGCGATCAACGTCAGCGGTACAACCAACAACGTCATCGGGCCAACAATGTAATAATAACCGAAGAAGGCCAAAATTAATCCCGGTAACCAACATAAAGTATAGATGGTGTCTAAATAAGGGAGTAACAAATTCACCATCGTGAGGTATTTCACAAACAATTGTGGTTGCTGCCACGGTTTTACAACCTTCAACGCCTCGATCATTCCCCTTGCCCACCGAGATCGTTGTCTGCAAAAATGTACCCAAGAAACCGGAACATCCGTAAACGCCACCGCATGAGGTTCAAAGTAAATTCTCCATCCTTTTTCTAGCAAACGCCAAGAAAGGACAATATCCTCCCCAATGGCATCAGGCCAACCGCCAACTTCTCTAATTGCCTCCGTCTTATATAAGCTATATGCCCCTTGGGCCACCAAAGTTCCTTGGTATAATCCTTGCATTCGCTTAATCGAAGCAATACCAAGAAAATAATCCCATTCTTGAATTCTAGCAAGAAGGTTCTCCCGACTGTTTCTCACTAAAACAGCACCAGCTACAGCACAAACATTCACTGGAGCCGACTCTATCCTAGCAATCAAATATCTTACTGCTGATCGATGAAGCAATGTATCGGCATCTAATGTTATCATCAAATCGGTGCTAACATGCTGGAGGCCTTTATTTAACGCGTGGAATTTTCCCGGTTTCTCCTCTTTCAAAATGGTAACATCCAGTCCCAATCTCATTGCCGCACGGCGCGCTTTCTCTACTGTTTGATCTGTTGAGCCATTATCAACCAATAACACACGTATTTCCCCATTGTAATCTTGCTTAGCAATATACTTTAATGTGTTCTCAATTTTATCAGCTTCATTTCTGGCTGCGATCAATATCGTTACCGCTTTGTCTGGATATTCAGTTTTCAACGGAGGCTGGCGATCAAGCAATAAACTAACAACCAAAAAAGCGGTCAAATATCCGGGGATATAGGCTAAACCTGCTATAATCACTACAGAGAGCGGAAAACTTACCAAATGAGCCAAATCAAAAACCCATGGTACGGAGACATAAACGCTAAAGCACAGCCACAAAAATGCAACGATATGGCCTATTATAAATTTGTATTTAACGGGTATATAGGCTTTCGTCCTTGGTTTTATTTCAGGAGAAGACTGATTGAAAGACAAATTGGTATTCACATGAACACCCCCTCCCAAAATGATAATCTTTTTGGAAATATCCTGAATCCAAGCCTTACCCCCCTCTCAGATCAGACCATAGAAAACAAAGTTGCTATCATGGAATTAACTCCTTTGCCTATCCAACTCAAAAGTGTATGAGACAATTGTATGATAACCGTTCATAAAAAAGCAATTGAGTCATTAACGTTTCCTGATTTTTTTAGAGGAAATTTACAGTGAGATCATTTCGTCTGTGGATATAACCTTGGAGACACAAGACAGCAAATAAAAACAGCTGCCCTTCGTCTTCAGGCAGCTGTTTCTCACAGACGGCCAAGCTATCCCCAGCAGGCCGCAATTGGCATGGACCTACGCCAACTGCATCGCAAAGTGGCCGTTCAATCCGAGCGCTTCGGCTGTGGATGCTTGCACTTGCCGCAACAGCGCTTCGTTTTTCATCAACGACTCGCCGTAAGACGGAATCATCTCTTTCACTTTCGCCCGCCACTCGTTCATCCGTTCTGGGAAGCACTTCTCCATCACTTCAAGCATGACATGAACCGCCGTCGATGCGCCTGGCGACGCGCCGAGCAACGCCGCGATCGAGCCATCGGCCGCATGAACGACCTCCGTGCCGAATTGCAGCGTTCCTTTGCCGCCAGCTTCCGTGTCTTTGATCACTTGCACGCGCTGACCCGCCACGACGATGTCCCACTCGTCGCTTTTTGCCGTCGGGACGAATTCCCGCAGCTCTTGCATGCGCTGTTCTTTCGACAACAGCACTTGCTGGATCAAATAGTTGGTCAAGGCCATATTTTTCACGCCCGCCGCCAAGATTGTCAAGACGTTATGCGGCTTGATCGAGGTGAACAAGTCGAGCATCGATCCGTTTTTCAAAAATTTCGGCGAAAAACCCGCAAACGGCCCAAACAACAACATCTTTTGATTGTCGATGAACCGCGTGTCCAAATGCGGCACCGACATTGGCGGCGCGCCGACTTTCGCTTTGCCGTACACTTTCGCGTGGTGCTTTTCCACAACCTCAGGGTTGTTGCACACCATAAACAACCCGCTCACCGGGAAGCCGCCGATTCCCTTCCCTTCCGGAATGCCGGACTTTTGCAACAAATGGAGGCTGCCTCCCCCGGCCCCGATGAAGACGAACTTGGCCGCATGAAGCTCCACCGCGCCCGTGTCCAAATTCCGCACTTTCAGCTCCCATAAGCCGTCGCTTGTCCGTTTGATATCCTCGACATGATGGCGGTAGCGGATCTCCACGTTCTTCCGTTTCAAATGTTCAAACAGTTGGCGCGTCAACGCCCCGAAGTTCACGTCCGTCCCCGATTCGATCCGCGTCGCCGCAATCGGTTCGGTCACGACCCGATCTTCCATCATGAGCGGCACCCATTCGGCCAACTTTTTCGGATCATCTGTGAACTCCATCCCTTTAAACAGCGGATTGGCCGCCATCGTTTCGTGGCGCTTTTTCAAAAACGCCACATTGTCTTCCCCTTGCACAAAGCTCATATGCGGCAGCGGACGGACGAAATCTTTCGGGTCACGAAGAATACCACTGTTGACCAAATAAGCCCAAAACTGCAAGGAGACGTAAAACTGCTCATTGATTTTAATCGCTTTGCCGATGTCGATCGACCCATCGGCCTTCTCAACCGTATAGTTCAACTCACACAGCGCCGCATGCCCCGTCCCGGCGTTGTTCCACTCGTTGGAGCTTTCCGCTCCTGCCTCTTCCAGTCTTTCAAAGACGACAATGTCCCACTCGGGCGCCAATTCCTTCAAGAGCGTCCCCAACGTCGCGCTCATAATGCCAGCGCCGATTAAAATGACATCCGTTTTTCCTTGTTTGTTGCCCATGTTTACCATCCCTATCCATGAATAGTTGTAAAAGAGCATCGAGCGAGCGCTCGAAATGATTCCACCGATACCCCTTTTATTTTTGAGGGCGATTTCGACATTTATTATAACACAATTGATTAATAGTATGTCACTATTATCAATTTGAACAAAATATATTACTATAATTCAATGCAACATCGGTAACTATTCACCCCAGTGCTAGTGTATAAAAAAGCCCAGTACAAATAGGGCATTTCGGTCATAGAAAATGCCCTAGGTAGCGGAAAGAACTCG
>NZ_PIJG01000041.1:0-27821 GCF_002809955.1 Geobacillus sp. Manikaran-105 | reverse complement strand
TAGGAATGATATGATGAGCCTTCAGCAGTTGATGGTACTGGCGGGATGTGTACTGGGAGCCTTGATCGCTATGGAGAAGGACTCCTCGCGCATCCCGTTTTTTGATGGCATCCTTGACCGTTTCGATCACCAATTTTAAGTCATTCGAACGACTGATGCGATACGCAATGATTTCATTGTTGTACAAATCTTTAATAGCAGACAGATACAAATAGGTTCCTTGAAATGGCACTGGCTGCAGTGGCCGCAAAATCACGGTTTAACACGTTCGACGCTACGATATTCTCCTTTCCCGCTTTATACTTCGGCTTTTTTCGACGGATTTTGGCCTAAACCCCCAACTCTTTCATCAGTCGGTACACTCGCTTATGATTCACGGTCTTCCCATAATTTCGTTTGATCCATGCCTTCACGCGGTAGTATCCATAGATCCCAATTGACCTTTTGATGGCATTCGAGGATCATTTGCGAGCCGTACAACAACTTTACCGTTTTGCGGGCGAAGTTTGACCAATGGTTTGCCGAGAAAGCAGTCGAACAAGGGGAGTTGCTCGTTTGTGAAACGATGGCACTCGAATGCATCGTTGAAAAAGGCCGCGTCGTCGGTGTCCGCACCGACCGCCCGGACGGCGAGGTGTATGCCGATGTCGTCGTGCTGGCGGACGGCGTGAACTCGCTTTTGGCGAAACAGCTCGGGGTTCACCGCGAATGGCGGCCGGATGAAGTCGCGCTCGCAGTGATGGACATTGTCAAGCTCGATAAAAAAGTGATCGAAGAACGTTTCAACCTTGATCCGGAGCAAGGATGCACGATCGAGCTGCTCGGCGATGCAACAAAAGGCATATTAGGAACCGGATTTTTATACACCAATAAAGACACCTTAAGCATCGGCGTCGGCACGCTGCTTTCCGGGCTGATCAAACATAAAATCAAACCGTACGAGCTGCTCGAATATGTCAAAAACCATCCGATTGTAAGGATGGTTTTTTATGGGGGAGAAGAAACAGCGGAACGAAGCATTCGTCGGTGTAGGCGGAGCGGCGTTTGTGGTAAGCTAGTGGGGAGGCATACTTGCACAGGAGGGACTGACTAGTGGTTACAACGAACGAGGCGTTTCCCACCAACTTTTTATGGGGAGGAGCGACGGCGGCCAACCAGATCGAAGGAGGATTTGGCGAAGGAAACAAAGGGGTAAGCATTGCCGATGTGCTTCCGGGAGGAAAGATGAGGCAACAACTGCTTAGGGAAAAAGGGTTGCAGTTTGCCATTGATAAGGAGAAGTACACATACCCGAACCATGAAGCGATCGACTTTTACCACCGGTATAAAGAGGATATAGCCCTGTTTGCTGAGATGGGATTTAAAGCGTTCCGCCTATCGATCGCCTGGACGCGCATCTTCCCGAACGGCACCGAGCTTGAGCCAAATGAAGAAGGGCTTGCCTTCTATGATCGGGTGTTCGATGAGTTACATAAATACGGGATTGAGCCGGTGGTGACGATTTCCCATTATGAAATGCCGCTCTATTTGGCCAAAGAATACGGTGGCTGGCGGAGCCGCGAACTGGTAACGTTGTTTGAACGTTACGCCAAGGTGATTTTCCAGCGTTATAAAGATAAAGTGAAATATTGGATGACGTTTAACGAAATAAACGGTGCGCTCCATTTTCCGCTCATGAGCATGGGATTTGTGCCGGAAAGCGAAGAGACGAAATATCAAGAGTTGTTTCAAGCGTTCCATCATCAATTTGTCGCCAGCAGCCTGGCGGTGAAGGCGTGCCGCGAGATCATTCCGGACGCAAAAATCGGCTGCATGATTCTCGCCGCCCCCGTGTACCCGTACGACTGCAATCCAGAAAACGTCATGCATGCACTTGAAGAGGAGCGGCTGTTGAATTTCTTTTGCGCCGACGTTCAAGTGCGCGGCGAGTATCCATCCTTTATGAAACGCGTGTTCGACGAGCGCGGGGTGAAACTCGATATTCGCGACGGGGATTTGGAACTGATCAAGAAGCATACAGTCGACTATATCGGTTTAAGCTACTATATGTCCGTCACCCAGAAAAAAGACAAGATGGATGATGAGCTCATCCCCGGCAGCGTATTTGATGGGGTGAAAAACCCGTTCCTTAAAGCGAGCGACTGGGGCTGGGAGATCGACCCTATAGGGCTGCGCATCATTTTAAACCGGTTGTACGATCGGTATCGCGTACCGCTTTTTATTGTGGAAAACGGGCTTGGGGCGCATGACAAAGTGGAAGAAGACGGCTCGATTCACGACGATTACCGCATTGACTATTTGCGCCGTCATATCGAAGCAGCGCGTGAAGCGATCGCCGATGGCGTCGAATTGATTGGCTATCTCGTATGGGGCTGCATTGACCTCGTGAGCGCCTCGACCGGCGAGTTTTCAAAACGGTACGGGTTGATTTACGTCGATAAACACGATGACGGCAGCGGGACGCTCGAGCGGAGAAAGAAAAAGTCGTTTGATTGGTATCAAAACGTCATCGCGACGAACGGGGAAGAGTTATAATGGGAATGACCGCAAGGGGAATTTGAAGCAAAAGGCAGCTGATGGAATCGAATGGCAAAATAGTAAGGGAATGCGCGCTCGCCTTGCGCTGCGGGGGAAATTGACCATCAACCCCATTTGAAGGAGGACGAAAATGATGAACATTGTGGCTCTTGTCGGAAGCTTGCGAAAAGACTCATATAACCGGAAATTAGCGGAGTTTATGCGAGAACGGTACAAAGACAAATTCCAATTGGACATTGCCGGTATCGGCGCTCTGCCGCATTACAATCAAGACGATGAACTCGATCCGCCCGAAGTCGTGGCGGCATTCAAGCGGCAAGTGGCGGATGCGGACGGGGTTTTGATCGTGACACCGGAGTACAATTGGTCCGTTCCCGGCGTGCTGAAAAACGCGCTAGATTGGCTGTCGCGTGTGGACAAAGTGTTGGTCAATAAACCCGTGATGATTGTCGGAGTATCGACAGGGATGATGGGAACAATCCGAGCCCAGCTTCATTTGCGCCAAATCTTGCAAAGCCCGGGGCTGGCTGCGAAAGTGTTGCCGCCTGCCGGGAACGAGGTATTGATTAATTTTGTGAACCAAAAGTTCGATGAATCGGGGCAATTGACGGACGCAGCAACGATCCAATTGTTGGATCAGGTGATCGAACGGTTTGTTCAATGGATTGCCCAAAGCGGACGGTGAGCACCGTTCGCTTTTTCTTTCGGTAGGCAATGAGTCCGAGTCAGCTGAACAATTGGCTTGATGATGGTGGGCATGATTTGTATTAAGGAGCTTATGTTGCGTTTTATACCCATTACCGGTATAATGTAATAAAAAGAGGTGATGTTTGATGAACCATTATGAAGATCATCATGTGGATAAAAAAATGGTTCCACGAACGGAACAGGAAATCGAACGCATCATCAAGCGCTTGAAGCGCATTGAAGGGCAAGTGCGCGGGGTGCAAAAAATGGTGGAGGACAATCGGTATTGCATCGATATTTTAGTGCAAATTTCTGCGATCAGAGCGGCGTTGAACCAAGTCGGGCTGCAGCTGCTTGAACGCCACGTGAGCCATTGCGTGGCGAAAGCGATCCGTGAAGGGAGCGGAGACGAATCGATTCGCGAATTGATGGATGTGATGAAACAATTTTCGAAGTAAGGGGGGAAACGGGAAATGGGGGAGCCGAAAACCGTGACGCTGAAGGTGACCGGCATGACATGCGCCGCGTGCGCCAATCGGATTGAGAAAGTATTGAATAAGATGGAAGGCGTCAAAGCCCATGTCAATTTGGCCATGGAAAAAGCCACGATTCAATACGATCCATCGAAGCAAACGATCGCCGATATCGAAACGAAAATTGAGAATTTGGGGTATGGCGTTGCGACGGAAAAAGTGACGCTTGATATTGAAGGAATGACATGTGCGGCCTGTGCGACTCGGATTGAAAAAGGGTTAAATCGGATGGAAGGTGTGACAAGCGTTGCTGTCAACTTGGCGACAAACAGCGCGGTGGTTGAATACAAGGAGGGTGTTGCATCTGTCGAAGACATTTTAGAGAAAATCAAAAAGCTTGGGTATAAGGGGCAAATTCGAAACGAAGAACAAGACGATGCTGGCCGGAAAGAAGAGCGGCTGAAACAAAAACAACGGCAACTTGCCATTTCCATCATCTTATCGTTGCCGCTGCTTTATACGATGCTGGCTCATATGCCGTTTGATATCGGCTTGCCGATGCCGCAGCTCTTGATGAATCCGTGGTTCCAGCTTCTTTTCGCTACACCGGTTCAGTTCTACATCGGCGGTCCTTTCTATGTCGGGGCGTACCGGGCGTTGCGAAACAAGAGCGCGAACATGGACGTCCTCGTGGCGCTTGGAACATCGGCCGCGTACGTTTACAGCTTGTATGAAGCGTTGCGAACGCTTGGGAATCCTCAATATATGCCAAGGTTGTATTTTGAAACAAGCGCCGTCTTGATTACGCTTGTGCTTGTCGGAAAATACGTTGAGGCTCTTGCGAAAGGGCGAACAACCGAAGCGATCTCGAAGCTAGTCAGCCTGCAGGCAAAGGAAGCTACTGTCATCCGTCATGGGGAAGAAAGAAAAGTTCCGCTCGAGGAAGTGGTGATCGGCGATACGATCGTTGTCAAGCCAGGAGAAAAAATCCCGGTGGACGGTACGGTCATCGCCGGAGCATCCTCCGTAGACGAATCGATGATTACCGGTGAATCGATTCCGGTTGATAAGAAGGAAGGCGACTATGTGATCGGAGCGACCATGAATACAAATGGGGTGCTGACCATTCGAGCAGAAAAAGTAGGAAAAGATACAGCACTTGCCAATATCATTAAAATCGTCGAAGAGGCACAAGGTTCGAAAGCTCCGATTCAGCGGATGGCGGATGTCATTTCGGGTATTTTCGTACCAATTGTTGTCGGAATTGCGGTTGTTGCATTTATGATCTGGTACTTCTTTGCTGCGCCGGGTGATTTGGCGAAAGCGCTTGAGGCGGCCATCGCCGTTCTTGTCATCGCGTGCCCTTGTGCGCTCGGTTTGGCCACACCGACATCGATTATGGTCGGCACCGGCAAAGGCGCAGAACAGGGAATTCTCTTTAAAGGAGGTGAGTACCTAGAGAGAACGCATCAAATCAATGCCGTATTACTCGATAAAACAGGAACCGTGACAAAAGGAAAACCGGAAGTCACCGATGTGCTGGCCTTCCGCGAGGACATGCTCGATTATGCGGTTTCCGCCGAGAGCGCTTCGGAGCATCCGCTGGCTCATGCGATTGTGGAATACGGGAAGAAACAAGCGATTTCGCTGAAGCCATTGGAGCACTTCTCCGCCATTACCGGCCACGGAATTGAAGCGGTCATTGACGGAAAAAGCATCCTTATTGGGACGCGAAAATTGATGAAGGAACGCTCTGTAGCGATTTCTGTGCATGAAGATAAAATGGTAGAGCTTGAAAAACAAGGGAAAACAGTGATGCTCGTTGCCATCGATGGACAGCTTGCCGGCATCATTGCGGTCGCGGATACGGTAAAAGAAAGCTCCAAAGAAGCCATTCAAACATTAAAACAAATGGGCATCGATGTCTATATGGCAACAGGGGACAATCAGCGGACGGCTGAAGCGATCGCCAATGAAGTCGGCATTGAGCATGTGTACGCCGAGGTGCTTCCGGAAGACAAAGCGAACATCGTCGAGGAATTGCAAAAGCAAGGAAAACGTGTGGCGATGGTCGGTGATGGCATTAATGACGCTCCAGCTCTGGCCAAAGCGGATATTGGGATGGCGATTGGCACGGGAGCTGATGTCGCCATCGAGACCGCGGACGTGACCTTGGTCGGCGGCGATTTGCGCCATATCCCGAAAGCCATTGAGTTAAGCCGCCAAACGATGAAAAACATTCGGCAAAATCTGTTCTGGGCGTTGTTTTATAATACGATCGGCATTCCGGTCGCCGCTTTCGGATTATTAGAACCATGGATCGCGGGGGCAGCGATGGCGTTCAGCTCGGTGTCGGTTGTTACCAACGCGCTTCGTTTGAAACGCGTGAAACTATAAACATTTAAGGAGGAATGGATGATGACGATTACATTACAAGTACAAGGAATGACATGCGGACATTGCAAAGCGGCGGTGACCAATGCCCTTCAAGCGTTGGATGGCGTCAGCCGTGTAGAAGTGCATTTGCAAGAAGGTACGGTTGATGTGGAGTATGATGAAACAAAGGTCAGCGTAGAAAAACTGAAAGAAGCGATTGAAGAGCAAGGATATGATGTGAAATAACATACGGAAGGTGTCCCGAAGTGATGACGGGGCACTTTTTTATCCAGAGCGTAACGGGACATTGTCATTGCCTAAACGAGTTCTCGGCTGGGGAAAGTTTTTTCTCTTCTTGAAGAATATCGGGAAAGCGGGATGTTATAATGAAAATAACAGGCGCGGAAAAAAAGAGGGGCTGACCCAAAACGCGTTTGTGTTTTGGGTCAGCCCCTTCAGCTTTTTTATTCACCTTTATTCGTTGTGTCATTCGGATCTGGGGTATAGTCCGATTTGTAGTCGGTATATTTGACTTCTGTCACCATTCCCGCTGAAGCATGGTGCAAGTCATGGCAATGGAACATCCAATTTCCCGGATTATCCGCTTTAAACGCGACGACATATTCTTCACCAGGGTTTACATTTAAGGAATCCTTTATCAATGGAGAGCCTGTGACCGGCTTGCCGTTTTTGCTTAACACTTGGAAGAAATGGCCGTGTAAATGCATCGGATGTACATCCATCGGCGAGTTGTTCACGATTTTTACTTTTACGAAATCTCCTGTCTTCACATGAATAGGCGCTGTGTCAGGATACGTTTTCCCATTAATCGTGAAAATCATGCCATTTTTGCCCATGGCCGTTCCTAAATCCATTGTATACTCTACATCATATTTTTGGTCTAACGTAAATGGACCTGTTTCATATTTTCCATATGTTGTCATATCCGCGACAGGGAGGTTTTCTTTTGCATTTGCTTTGTCCGTATTGTTTGCTTGTCCTTCGTATTGAATTTTCACTTTCATGCCATCGGTGCCTTTCATATTGCCGTGGCATTCCAGCAGCCATTCACCCGGGTTATTGGCGATAAACTCAATGTCGTAGCGCTCACCCGGAGCGATATTCAACAGTTCATCTTTGATTGGTTGCGGGTTCTTTAACGGTTGGCCGTCCGTTGCGACAATTTTAAACTCATGTCCATGCAAATGAAGCTTGTGGGACATGTACCCTGCATTGATCAGACGAAGCCGCACTTTTTCGCCTTTTTTCACTTTTAACGGTTGGACAGCAGCCCCGCTTTTTCCGTTAATCGTGAAAATATCGTACATATTCATATTATGTCCCATGCTGTTCATATCCATTTGTTGATTATCAGAGCTATTTCCATTATTCATATTACTATGATCCATGCCGCTCATATTCATGTCCATATGGCTTTCGGCGTCCGGGTCGCTCATCCATTCATCTAATACAAGCGTGTAATCTCGATCGACTTTTTCTTCATTTTTCGGTTCTACGATTAATGTTCCGTACAGTCCTTTGTCCACTTGCTCGGCGCTTTTTTGATGGGAATGATACCAATCGTTCCCGGCACGGTTGCGGTAAATTCAAAAAAGGCAAGCGATTCGGATTCACCGATGTCTAACGGTGGTAGGTAATCGCCTGCCGTCCCATTTGAACCCAAGCGTCGATAAAGTCTTGTTTCGGCGCTTTTTGGTTTTTGACAGCGGTCAATGGATCATTGAAATAAATATACTGCTCATCATATCCCGTAATGAGCACCGCGTGTTCCCGGTACGTGATTTTGATCGGGCCTTGCGGGGTTTGCCATTCCCGAAAGGCAGAGAGAGGAAGAGGACGAAAGGTGGTGTTGGTGATCACCCAAACCGGTGTGCCTTTGGCCAAGTATGTATAGATGTTCTCAAACGATTGCCCTGTTAAGTCGACGATTTGGTTCGGCAAGTACCGCTCAGCCAACTGCTTGATCGGCTTATGGTACACGCCGTATCCAGGCTTCGATAACGTATACATATCGCCGACAAACCCTTCATTTGGGTGTCCGTAAAACACTTGGCCATTCCGCACTTGATACGGAGTAGGGTTTTTCTTGATTTGTTTCGCCAACGTCATCTTATCGACGCGAATGCCCGCATGATTCAAGAGCATGGCCAAGCTGGTTACTTCGCATCCTCTTGGCAGTTCCGGAAGCTGAGACAAAAGGGGAGCGTCAATCAGGACGGATGTCCTTAGCGATTGTTTCTTTGAAGCGGCAGCTGATCGATTCGCCTCCTTTGCTTGATTGCTCGGGGACGGATTGGTTTCTCTGCTGTTTCTGTTCTGTATGAAGGCTTTGATGGCATCGCCTATCTGGGCCGAACTTGCATAATAGGATAATGAGGCGGCCAATAGCAAGAAACACGAAATATACAATCCGAGCGACCGTTGATTCATCCTCCCGTTCAGAGGTCTTCTCAAGAGAACAAAACAAAGGGAAACGATGAGAAAAGTCAAAAAAAGGATAAACGCTAACAAGCCATTCTCAACTCCTTTATAACACGTGTGTGTTTTTATCGTAACAGATCGATGTGCAAAAATGGTGAAATTCACACTTTCTCCATACTTTATCGTTAATATTATGAGGAACTGAAAATCTTGCAAGCAGTGTTCCTGAAAAAATGGAAACAGATTGTTTTTGAAACTTGACGTTGTGTACGATAGAATGAAAGTATCTTTGTATCCATCATTTTAGTTTTAAACAAAAAGGTTTTTCGTGTAGTTTTTGGATTCTTCTTAGCAAAGTGGGGGGACAATCATCGCCATGTGCGGTTTTATTGGCTGTATTCATGATCGCCCGAGAGCGATTGAGCAAACATGGAAAACAACGTTGATGGAGATGAACCGCCTGATTACCCATCGCGGCCCCGACGATGAGGGGTATTTTTTTGATGACTACGTGAGTTTTGGTTTTCGGCGTTTGAGCATCATCGATCTGGAGGCGGGGCATCAGCCGCTGTCTTATGAAAACGATCGATATTGGATCATTTTTAACGGGGAAATTTACAACTATCTTGAATTGCGGGAAGAGCTGGCGGCGAAAGGATATTCGTTTGCGACGCATTCGGATACCGAGGTGATTGTTGCCCTTTACAGCGCGGAAAAAGAAAAAGCGGTCGAAAAGCTGCGCGGGATGTTTGCGTTTGTCATTTGGGACAAGCAAGAGAAAACGGTGTTTGCGGCGCGCGATCCGTTCGGCATTAAGCCGTTTTTTTATGCGGAGCAAGGAGACCGCACGTTTTTCGCTTCGGAAAAGAAAAGCATCTTGCTCGCTCTGGGACAGGAGTCGCTAAACGGCGATTCCCTGCAGCATTATTTAACATTCCAATATGTCCCTGAGCCGCTGACGATGTCGGCCGGCATTTACAAGCTGGAGCCGGGGCATTATCTCAAGAAACAAGTCGGAAAACCGCTCACGATTCATCGTTATTGGAAGGTATCCTTCGACCCCATTCGCCAATCGGAAGAGGAGCTTGTCAAGCAAATCCGCGATGCGCTGTTTGATTCGGTCAGCGTCCATATGCGCAGCGATGTGCCGGTCGGTGCGTTTTTGTCGGGAGGCATTGATTCATCGTTCATCGTCGCCATCGCGAAACAATTCCATCCGCACCTGAAGACCTTTTCCGTCGGGTTTGAGCGGGAAGGGTTCAGTGAAATCGATGTCGCAAAAGAAACGGCGGAGAAGCTTGGGGTGGACAATATCAGCTATGTCATTTCGCCGCAGGAGTATATGGAAGAGCTGCCGAAAATTATGTGGCATATGGACGATCCGCTTGCCGATCCTGCGGCGGTGCCGCTTTATTTTGTCGCTCGTGAGGCGAGAAAGCATGTCACGGTTGTGCTTTCTGGCGAAGGGGCGGACGAGCTGTTCGGCGGTTACAACATTTACCGCGAACCAGAGTCGCTGCGGCTGTTTGTGCGTATGCCAAACATCGTAAAAGCGGTGTTGCGGATGATCGCGAAGCTGCTTCCGGACGGGATGAAAGGAAAAAGCTTTTTGGAGCGCGGCACGACGCCGCTTGAAGAGCGGTATGTCGGCAATGCGAAAATCTATAGCGAAAAGGAAAAAGCGGCGCTGCTCAAAACGTACCGAGGAGGGTGCGAATATACGGCGGTGACGGCTCCGTTTTACCGCGAAACGCTTCATGACCCGCCCGTCAACCGGATGCAGTATATTGATCTTCATACATGGCTAAGGGGCGATATTTTAGTCAAAGCGGACAAAATGACGATGGCCCATTCGCTTGAGCTGCGCGTTCCCTTTTTAGACAAAAAGGTATTTGAGGTTGCTAGGCAAATCGCCCCTGATATGAAGATAGCCAACGGTACGACGAAATATATTTTACGTAAAGCCGCCGAAGGCATCGTGCCGGATCATGTGTTAAACCGGAAAAAATTAGGGTTCCCCGTGCCGATTCGCCACTGGCTGAAAAACGAAATGTATGACTGGGCGAGACAGCTCATCAACGAAAGCGAAACTGATCATCTGTTCCATAAGGACGTGCTCTATCGGCTGCTGGATGAACATGCCCGCCACAAGGCGGATCATAGCCGCAAGCTGTGGACGGTCTTGGCGTTTATGGTTTGGCATCAAGTCTATGTGGAAAAGAAGTACGATTTTGCTCAATCCGTACAAAACGAGAAGCGGCCAGCGTCTGTTTTGGAGGCGTAGCAGAGAAAGGAAAATTCCATTCAACTGCTCTTGCAATTTTCCCGGTTTTGGTATATGCTTGTTCCATCAGGATGCTAAATACTATATATTGGTTTTGAAGTCTTGTTGTACAACTACATATCGTTCTGCCAAGCAATGGTGTCCATCAGGACTTAATAGGGAATCCGGTGTGAATCCGGAACTGCCCCCGCAACTGTATGTGCGGACGAAATGGGATGGCCACTGGTGGCAAGAGCCATTCGGCGCGCCGCTGGGAAGGCCCCAAAGTAGGACGATGCACGAGTCAGGAGACCTGCCTTGCTTGGAACGTTTCATGTTCTTCGGGGTGTGAGAAGATGAAACGATAGGGGAAAAGAAAAAGGGTTTCGTATGCCTTTTTTCCGTCTGTCGTTTCATCCGCTCGCCTGCCCGAGCGGATTTTTTATTGAAGGAGTGGGGAAACGAATGACCGCATTGACGAAAATGATCATCATCGATGACCAAGGGAAGCCGGTTTCTTTTTCACGTGAAGAGTTTGCGTCGCTGATTGGGCAAGCCGCCGCTGGATTCGGCCGTCTGTCGCTTGATGAATACGTCGAGCGTGTTTGGCAGCTTCTCAGTCGAAAGGAGTCCGTCACGGTAGAACAGCTGCACCAAACGGCTATTTTGGAAGGACTTTCTTACATTGATGAAGATGAGCCGGACTGGACATTTGTGTGCGCCCGGCTGTATTTGCAGCAACTGTACCGCGAGGCGGCACGGCAGCGCGGGTATGACGAGCGCGAGCGGTATGGCGATTTCTACTCGCTGCTTGTTGCGCTGACGGAACAAGGGGTGTACAGCCCGTTCTTGCTTGAGCGTTATACGAAAGAAGAAGTCGACGCCATCGGCGCGTTTCTTGATCCGGAGAAGGACAAGCTGTTTACGTACATTGGGCTGCGCACGCTCGCTGATCGGTATTTGGCCCGCGATTATGAGCGGCGGCTGTATGAATTGCCGCAGGAGCGGTTTTTGGTCATCGCCATGACGCTAATGGTGAATGAACCACCCAAGCGGCGCCTTGAGCTCGTGAAGGAAGCGTATTGGGCGTTAAGCAACTTATACATGACCGTGGCGACGCCGACGCTTGCCAATGCCGGAAAGTCATACGGCCAGCTGTCGAGCTGCTTTGTCGACACGGTCGATGACAGCTTGCAAGGGATTTATGACAGCAACACCGACATCGCCAATTTGTCGAAATCGGGCGGCGGCATCGGCGTCTATTTAGGCAAAATCCGTTCGCGCGGCAGCGACATCAAAGGATTCAAAGGGGTCTCCTCCGGCGTCATCCCGTGGATGAAGCAGTTGAACAATACAGCGGTGAGCGTCGATCAGTTAGGACAGCGAAAAGGGGCCATTTCCGTCTATTTGGATGTATGGCATAAAGACATTTTTGCGTTTCTCGATGCGCGGCTCAACAACGGTGACGAACGGCTGCGGACGCATGATTTGTTCACCGGCGTTTGCATCCCTGATTTGTTCATGGAGCAAGTCGAACAGCGCGGCGACTGGTATTTGTTTGATCCGCATGAAGTGCGGAAGGTGATGGGGTTTAGCTTGGAAGATTTTTATGATGAGGAAAAAGGGTGCGGCAGCTTTCGGGAGAAATACTGGCAATGTGTCAACGAACCAAGACTGTCGAAAGAAAAAGTGCCGGCGATCGACGTGATGAAAAGCATTATGCGCAGCCAGCTCGAGTCGGGGACGCCGTTTATGTTTTACCGCGATGAAGTGAACCGGCAAAACCCGAATCGCCATCTCGGGATGATCTACTGCAGCAACCTTTGCACGGAAATCGCGCAAAACCAAAGCCCGACAGTGACGAAGCGGCAATATGTGAAAGACGGGACGATCATCATTGAGAAAATCCCAGGCGATTTTGTCGTCTGCAACTTATCGTCGATCAACTTGGCGCGGGCGGTGACCGACGGCGTTTTGGCGCGGCTGATCCCGATTCAAATGCGGATGCTCGATAATGTCATTGATTTAAACAATATCCCTGTGCTGCAAGCCGGCCTGACGAATCAAAAATACCGCGCTGTCGGGCTTGGAACCTTTGGCTGGCATCATTTGTTGGCGTTAAAAGGCATTCGCTGGGAGTCGGACGAAGCGGTCCGCTATGCCGACGAGCTGTATGAAACGATCGCGTATTTGGCGATTCAAGCGAGCATGGAGCTCGCCAAAGAGAAAGGGAGCTACCCGGCGTTTCCGGGGTCGGATTGGCAGACGGGCGCTTATTTTGAGCGGCGCGGCTACCAAAGCCACGGTGAACTCGATTGGGATCGGCTGAAGCAAGATGTGGCCCGCTACGGGATGCGCAACGGCTATATCATGTCCATCGCCCCGAACGCATCGACGTCGATCATCGCTGGCAGCACGGCGAGCATTGATCCCATTTTCTTAAAAGTATACGCCGAGGAAAAGAAAGATTATAAGATTCCCGTTACGGTGCCGGATTTAAACGAACAGACGACATGGTATTACAAATCGGCGTACCATATCGACCAACGTTGGAGCATCAAGCAAAACGCCGCCCGCCAGCGCCATATCGACCAAGCCATCTCCTTTAACTTCTACGTCATGAACACGATTAAGGCAAAAGAGCTGCTCGATTTGCATTTGACGGCGTGGAAGTCGGGGTTGAAAACGACGTATTACGTGCGTTCGACATCGGGGACGATCGACGAGTGCGATTCTTGTGCGAGCTGACCGTGGGGCGCAACAAACGCCTTTGGTCGGGCTTTCCCTTCCTTGTGCGGGAGGGGCGTCCGCGGTTGGCCGCGCACACGATACTAGAAAACGAAAGGAAGGAATGGACGATGACGATCGGCTTAGTCAAACGACCGATTATGGATCCGGAGGCGCCGAACCGTTCGACGGGCATCATCAACGGCCGCTGCTCGAATGTGTTGAACTGGGACGATATTGCCTACCCATGGGCGTATGCGAAATATAAGCGAATGCTCGCCAACTTTTGGACGCCGTTTGAAATCAATATGGCGCAAGATGTGAAGCAGTTTCCGCAGCTGACCGCCCGCGAACAGGAGGCGTTTTTGAAAATCATCGGTCTTTTAGCGCTGCTTGACAGCATCCAAACCGACTACGCCGGACGTGTCGCTGATTACATTACGGACCCGAGCATCAATGCGCTCATGATCATGCTCGCCCAGCAGGAAGTCATTCACAACCATTCGTATTCGTACGTGCTCTCGAGCCTTGTGCCGAAAGCGAAGCAAGATGAAGTATTCGACTTTTGGCGGAACGAACCGACGCTGCGCAAGCGGAACGATTTTGTGACGAACGGCTACAAGGCGTTTGCCGAAGAGCCGAATGTGGAGAACTTGCTGCGGTCGATCGTCTTTGACGTTATTTTAGAAGGATTGTTTTTCTACTCGGGGTTCGCCTTTTTCTACAACCTCGCGCGCCAGCAAAAAATGGTGGCGACGAGCACGATGATCAATTACATCAACCGCGACGAGCACATTCATGTTGATTTGTTTACAAAAATTTTCAAGGAAGTGTTGAACGAATACCCAGAGTATCGGACGCCGGAGCTTGCCGATTTCGTCCGGAACACGTTTATGAAAGCGGCAGAGCTGGAAATCGAATGGGCTCGGGAAATCATTGGGAATGACATCGATGGCATCGACTTGGCTGATTTGGAAGCGTACATTAAGTTTTACGCCAACGTCCGCGCCCACCAGCTCGGATTTGACCGCCCGTTTGACGGCTACCGGACGAACCCGCTCCGCTGGATTAAAGCGTATGAAGAAGTTGACCTTGGCAAATCAGACTTCTTCGAGCAAAAACCACGCCAGTATACGAAAGTACAAGTCGATAATGGGTTTGATGAGCTGTAAGGAAACCCGCGTTGGGGCATCGTCCAACGCGGGTTTTTAACGGAAAACATGATTAACGGAGGGATTCTCGCTGCATTATACAATAAAGAGATGTTGCGGCTTGTTGTCGGACGGTAGGCTTGGGCGCCTTACCTTGGTATAATGAGAAAAAACTTGCTTTTGAATGCGAAAGGGGACGGGAGAAGTGGGGAAAAAACAGGAAATCGAACGGCTGCGCGAGCAATTGAATCAGTGGCTCATGGAAGAGGAGCACGACAATGACGAGGTATGGCTGAAGAGGGGGGGAAGCGATTTTTCAACGTTTCGCTCAGCTGGGTTCAAGCGCCATCGCCTATAACCAGCTTGGCGACCCGGAAACGGCGCTTGCCATACTTGACCAGCTTGAAGGGTATCACGGCCCGGGACAGCCTAACCATTATGAACGGATCACCGTGACCGCCATAGATGCTGATGGCGAGAAGTACACGTGTTACACGTACGTGTACCCATCAGAACGAAAAGAGTGGCTTGAGCAACACGCCAAACTTAAAGCGTGAGTGGACGATGAGGATATAAGAGGGCATTCGATGGTGTGTATCGTTCTGTGTCGCTGGCGCGCGAGCAGCCCACCTGATTCAAGGGTGAGCTGCTTCCGTTCAGAGCATACATTGTTCGTGGCGATGTTTCGCGTCTGTTCAAGGGGAATGGCGACATCAAGGCAAGCGGTCAAACAATATCCCCGAGTCGCTCTTTTCCGTGCTGACGGCTGACGAGTTCGTCGAGCTGGCGGATTTTTTTCCACGCTAAGTCGTCGCTGATCGTTCGATAATGGTGGCGGCCGCCGGGCTCCTCGTCGGCTTCGTCGGCCCATTTGACGATGGCTTGGAGCGGCGTTCGTTTCCATTCTCCTTCTGGAAGGTAGGAATCGGTATGAAGCAAAATCGCCAGGGCAATTTCCTTAGCGTTTTGCGGATGTTCGCCAAGGCGGATCAGCAGCTTATGGGCGCGCTCGGCCCCTTTGATGGCATGGATGTCGTTTTGCCGGTATTGTTCGTAGTCCCAACGGCCGTTTTTGTACCATGTGTAATGGCCGATATCATGAAGCAGTGCCGCTTTTGTCGCCAAGTCGACGTTCACTCCGTGGCGGAGGGCAAGGTGGTAGGCATGGTACGCCGCGGTGATGGCGTGGGCGAGGCCGGATCGTTTTAAATATTTTTGCGCAATCGGATAGGCAAAGACGTCGGTTAAGGTGACCGTTCTCATAGGCATCCCCTCCGTTTTTTGTATTTCTCACCATCATACCATGGCGTAAAGAGTCAGGCAATGAGAGAAAGTAGGTGGGAGCGGTTGCATGGGAAAAAATAAGCCGATCGTGCTAAAATAGCGCTCGGCTTATTGGATTTGTGTTTGGCAGGCAAGCCGTTTGGCTGGTTGATCCGTTTTTTCGCGCTCGCGCCGCGTTTTCGGAGCGAGAAGGTGAGCGCCGGCCAGAACGGTGACCATGCAACGGCCACACGTTCCTTTTTTGCATTTGTGATCGAGCAGAACACCTTGTCCTAGGGCGGCGTCAAGAAGCGAAACGCCGGGGGCTGGCTGCACGGTGAACGTTTTTCCTTGTTGTTCGATTTGCAAGACAGCTGTCGGTGCAGCAAGGGGAGCGTTGGGTTTTAGCTGTACACTAGGAACGGAGCGCGCCGATGATTGGGTCGCAGGCTTCAGCGATCCTACAGTAAATGTTTGTTCCATTTTTTTTCATATCTCCTTTAAATTACATCCATAATTTGAAAATGAATTTCATTTACACCTGAATAAATTGCTGTTATGATAATAGTAAAAGGAATTGGGAAAACGCCATCTTGATGCGAGATAAGGGGGAGACACCATGGGCATTCCGATGAACGGACTGCGCGATATGAAAGCGATTTTGGCCAACGAGCGAAAAATCGGCGGCGCCATCGAAGCTGCATTTCTCCGTCTCCGCTCCGGCGAAGAATACCGAAACGTCTGCATCGTTCATATCGATCAGCTGGGCGCTCAATATTACTCTGTCGGCTTTGTGACCGAGCAAGGAGAGCGGATGGTTGTCAACGTCCACGACATTAGCGTCATTTCCGCGCCCGAACATAAAAAAATCCGTGAGCTGAACAACGTCGCTTATAAACGGGAAGCCATTCACAACAAGCGGCGCTATTTAAAACGGCTGTTCGATATTTATCAAGGCAGCTATACCGTCCATTTTTGGCAGGAAGCGAAAATGATTATCGATGACATCGGTGTTGAGGCGCTCAGTCCGGAATTGTCGCTGCTCGTTTCGAACGTTCAAGACCAAGCAGCCCGCACGGCTTGATGGCCAACTAGCAAGACGCCCAGCGGTTTGTAAATCCGCTGGGCGTTTCGATTGTTGCAAGCAGCGGATGTGGCTATTGAATCGCCTTCGGACGCTTTGGCCCATGTCTAGCCAGCCTCCCGCTAATGTGTCCCCTCTTTCCCTAAAAAGAGAAATTACGAGGCTCCGGCTGGATCTTCAAGCGTACAGATGGCGCTCGGCCGTTTAATGCGCGGCACAACCGATTCATAGACACGGAACAAGTAGTTCATGTTTTCCGTATCTAAAAACGAGGTTTGCACGTCGACAGCGACAGCAAGATCGATGTTTTGTCGGCCGGCATCGATAACGACGCCGCGTTTGCCTTTAATGACTGGCGTTTGGTAAATGCCGGCGGTCATCAGCTCGCGGATGTGCTCAATTTCAAGCACGTGCGTTCCTTCATGGACGCGGTGGATCAACGCATACAACTCCGGTGACAGGACGAGTGCGTATGGACCGGTATGGCCGAGCTGAAGCAGCTTGTTGCGCGCTTCAACGACGTCGGCGAAGGCGTTGCCCGATTTCATCCAGTCGCTGCGAATGTGGGCGATTTTTCCTTTCACGTTCATAATGCCCGGTACATCAAATTCAGCCGAACCGTTGAAAATCAAATCGTCCTCGAGCAGCGCGCACTGCTGGGCGGCGTTGGCAGCGGTGGAAAAGTCGATCGGGCTGCCAAGCTGTTTTGCCTGCTCAATGTCGCGCCAGTACAAAATAAAGTCTTTATACAAAAGCGGGATCGTTAAATGCACGCGCCGCGTCGGCTCGGAAAGGCTCAGCTCTTTGCCGTGGAAGCTCATGTCCCCATGATCCGGGTTCATATAAATATCGTTGGCGACCGACTGGACGCCTTCGCCAAGCGGACCGTACAAATCGATAAACCTACGTCCGACGAGCTGGCGGCGCGCCGTTTCAATGACCAGTTCCTCAAGCTCGCTCCATTGGCTTGCTGTGAGCGGGGCTTCTGGATACAGCTTCGTTTTATCCATGTTTCCTCTCCTTTCTTATCCGTGTTTTAAGCTGCCGACTGTCAGTTGCCGTCTCGTTCCGATCGATGGGCGGACAGGTGCTGGGTCGGAAGGAGGGACAGCGTACTGAGCCAGTTTCAAATGGTCTTTTTGATGCTCTTTTTCGTCCGTCGGCACTGAAGCGTCGAAAGACAATGGCGCATCGAGCGCGCGGTTGAGCGTTTCGAGAGCGGCTTTCATCTGTTGGTAGTCCGCCGCGGTCATGTCGCGCAGTGCCGCAATCGCCGGTTCATGTTCCGTTCCTTTATAGTGGAAGAGGGACAAATCGAGATGCTCCAAAAAGTTGTGCAAGCCGAATTTTTCTAGGCTGATGTCTTGCAACAGGCGCAGAAAGTCGCCGTTTTCCCGCGATAAGAACGCTTCGTCCGCCAATGCCTCCTCCAACTTTGGAAGCAGGGCGGCCAAACGGTCAAATCGGTGCTCCTCTTCTTCGTAAATATGATGCCAATACAGCCGTTCATGATCATCAGCCGCCTGTTCAATTGTCGGCTCTAAAATCGCTTGAAACTGGCCGAGCGCCTCTTTCGACCGGCCGAGAATGGCGCTGACCTCTGCTAATGCGTCGTGTGCGTCGTGCAATGGACTCCCTCCCATGAAATGGTTGTTACCATTTTTTCCATATGTATATGATTGTAAACCTCTTTGCTCTCGTCCGCATTACAGATCAGCGAGCGAGAAAGCCCACTCCTTGAGGGGGGATGAAAGCGAGCCGTTTTCTTCATAATTGAATGATGATGAAAAAAAACGATATCATGTAATCGTTGCAAGGAGAAAGAAATGGTACTTGGCTGTTGCGGTCACATTTGAAGTGGAACCGCGACACGAAACGCTTCCGATGCCAAAGGTGTGGATACACTCTCCACGCCGACTTGAATGGCGCCATCAACATCGCCAAAGCGATTTCAGGCTTTGCCGTCGAACCTAGCGCACTGGTCACAGGTGCGCCGCCCATTGGGGTACATCCTAACCCGATGGGACGGGGTGATGACACACCCCGAAGCTTTTGCGTTGTCCGAACCAGAAATGGATGAGGACGCAAACGACCCAAGAATCCCACGCCTTTAGGCGTGCGGAGTGTCAACGCTGTGCTTGGTACAATGTTTTCAGAAATTTTTCCATCTAACGTCCGATATACGGGTATTTCGCTTGGCTACCAAATCGGCGCCGCACTAGCGGGAGGAACGGCACCGCTCATCGCTACGGCATTGCTGGCGGCGTATGGGAACTCTTATGTGCCGGTGGCCTTATATATTGTATTAGTCTCGCTTATTTCGCTGGCCGCTGTCTGGTCTGTGCGCGACCGCAAACATGAAGAACTTGATGAGCAAGACGGAATCGCGTAACGCGGTTCCGTTTTTTCAGCGGACAGACCACTCCACTTTTCTGCACGCGAAGGGTGCTCCGTTTCCTGTAGATTGCTTTTTCCGTCCGGCAAAAACGTCACCTTTCCGCCCAGTCCCGAATAAAACAGAATAAGGAACATTGCCCACTTGATATGCGGCGCGATTCCGGCGATAATGGAAACGATGTGGAATGAATGCCGCCAAGCGGCATGGAATGAGCGAAGAAGGTGAGACAGAACGATGAAACGTGCGGAACATATTTATCAAAGACTCGTAGAGATTTGTGGGGAAAGAAACGTCCTGCGCGATGAGCCGATGAAAAACCATACATTAGTGCGGATCGGCGGCAAGGCTGATTTTCTGGTCTGGCCGGAAACGTACGAGCAAGTCATCGAGGTGTTGCGGCTGAAAGAGGAGTACGGCCTGCCGTTTACCCTTCTCGGCAACGGTTCGAACGTCATCATCCGCGACGGCGGGCTGCGCGGCATTGTCATGCAGCTGAAGCATCTCAACCGCATTTGGCGTGAAGGAAACAACGTGATCGCCCAAAGCGGGGCGGATATTAAAGCGGTGTCGCGGTTCGCGCTCGAACAACATCTCACCGGGTTGGAGTTTGCCTGCGGCATTCCGGGGTCGGTCGGTGGGGCGATTATGATGAACGCCGGAGCGTACGGCGGGGAAGTGAAAGATGTGCTTGACCATGTCAAGGTGGCGACGCTCGCCGGCGAGTTGAAAACATTGACAAACGAGGAACTGGAGCTCGGTTATCGAACAAGCATCATCAGCCGGACGCATGATATTGTGCTTGAAGTCGTCTTTTCCCTGCAGCCGGGCGACTATGCACAAATCAAGGCGAAAATGGATGATTTAACATTTCAGCGCGAATCGAAACAGCCGCTTGAGTATCCGTCGGTCGGCAGCGTGTTTAAGCGGCCGCCGGGCTATTTTGCCGGCAAGCTCATCCAAGACAGCGGCCTTCAGGGAAAAGGATTCGGCGGTGCGGAAGTGTCGACGAAGCACGCCGGATTCATCATTAACAAAAACAATGCGACGGCTGCCGATTACATCGCGACGATCGACATGGTGCGCAAAACCGTAAAGGAGAAGTTCGGAGTTGATTTAGAGCTGGAAGTGAAAATTATCGGTGAGGAATGATGACTGATCCGAATCCGGTTTGCGGGTTCGGATTTTTCTTATTTCGCCGAGAGGAAAAATGAAACAAACCGCCAATAGGTAAGAAAAGGGATTATCCGTGCCCGACGGCGCGTTTGCCAACAGCGTCGGCTGCGGTTTTGACGCCCATATCGCCCGCATGGCCAACCGTTCGGCATGGAAAGGGCGGTTCAATCGTTTTGGGCTTGGCTCGCTTATTTACGTGCTTTATTTAGTGATAGAGCTATTCCGCTATCGACCCGTCGATCTTGACATTTGCATTGACGGGCGAAACTATTCATTTCAGCAAGCTTGGATGGCGACTGTGTCCAATCATCCGTACTACGGCGGAGGTATGCGCATCGCCCCGTCCGCCCGGGGTGATGACGGCTTGCTTCATGTGACGGTCGTCGGGCTGATGCAGCGTTGGAAAATTCTTGCGCTGTTTTCAACCGTATTTTGGGGTGGGCATGTGCGAATGAAAGAAGTTTCCGTGTTTGCCGGGCGGAACGTGCACATTCGCCCCGCCGCTCCCGTCCCCGTTCACGCTGATGGAGAGGAAGTGGGGGTGGGAGAGGTGTCGGCTTGGATTGAGGCTAAAAGGATGCGAGTCATTGGCGCGGAACTCGGTGAATGATGAGGGCGTATGTGAAAAGAGAAAGGGGGAGTGAGGAGACAAGTGGTGGGGAAGCGGATGGTCATGTTTGATGTCGTATTCTATGTGGTGTTTCCGATCGTGCTCTGGCATGCATTGCGCAGCCCGGTTGGGGAGTACGGGGCGATGTTGATTTGTACCGTGCCGGGAGCGGTTTATACCGTTTATCGCTATTGGCGTATTCGCAAAGTGCAATGGTTCGGCACGTTTTTGATTGTTAATCTGGCCGTTAGTACGCTGTTGAACATATTCGCTGGCTCTGCGTTGCAGATGTTATGGAATGACGTCTGGTACTCGATTGTTTTGTCTGTCTTTTTTTTGGTGACGGTCGTTGTCAAGCGCCCGTTGTTGCTTTATTTTTCTCTTGATTTTGTGGAAATGCAGGGGGCTCCGCGCTCGGTCATGAAAAGACGGTTTTTGGAACGTGATGTCTTTTCACTTTTTCAATGGATCACTGTTGGTTTTGCTTTGCGCGACGGGCTGTTGGCGGCGATTAAGGCGTACTTGATCGTTCGCTACGACGTCGAAGCGTTTGACCGTGCGATTGTCATTCGCGAAGGCATTGGTTGGGGGATCACGATTCTCTGTATGTTGGGGTTTGTCCGTATTTCGAAAATCATCTCGGAGCGGGAGACCGCTGTCTCGTCTTCCGCCGGTGCGCTATTTTTCGACTGTGAGAGCGAAAAATCAGGCGAAAGAAACAGAAAAATAGGAAAGAAAGGGAAATGGTGAGAGTTCCTTCACGGTTTGGCAGTCAACCGCTTGTTTGCTATAATGGAAACAAGTTTGACAAAGACGATATCCGAGGCGGCTCCTGCCAATTTGTTTGGTGGGAGTTTGTTTTTGCGATGAGCGCCCGGCAGAGGAAAACGGGATGGCCAATGCCATGCCGAGCGAAAACGAAAGGAGCAAACCGGTTATGACGGAGCGGGTGGATGATATTGTTGAGGTTTGTTTATTAGCGGGAAAATTGATGCTTGAAAGCGGCGGAGAGACGTATCGGGTGGAAGATACAATGACGCGCATCGCTGCTTCGTTTGGCATGCCGCGCTCCCATGGTTATGTCACACCAACGGCCATTATTTTTTCTGTTGAAGGGACAGACTCAACCAGATTGATCCGCATTTCCGAGCGTTCGACTGATTTAGCGAAAGTGGCGGTCGTGAACGATATTTCTCGGCGCATCAGCCGCGGTGAATTGACGCTTGAAAAGGCGCGAAAGGAGCTCGAGGATATCGGGCGCGCCCCGATGGGTTACCCTCTTTGGCAGCAAACCGCCGCCGCAGCGTTAGCGAGTGCTTGTTTTGCGTCATTGATTGGAGGGATGGTTCACTTTTTCCCATCGCTTTTTTCCGGAGGGGTGGCATTTTGGTGTTTTGAGATGGTGCATCGGTTTGTGAAAATCCGGTTTTTCGCGGAATTTTTTGCTTCTTTTGTCGCCGGGGGGCTCGTATTGTTAATGGTGCAGGCCGGATTTGGCGGGGACGTCGGGAACATGATCATCGGCTCGGTGTTGCCGCTCGTGCCGGGGCTGGCCATTACGAACGCGGTGCGTGACTTAATGGCCGGCCATCTCATCGCCGGATTGTCGCGCGGGGCCGAGGCGTTTTTGACGGCGTTTGCGATCGGCACTGGCATCGCCTTTGTTTTATCTATTCGATGATAGGGAGCACAGGTCATGATTGTTATGCAGTTGCTGCTTAGCTTTGTGGCGTCAACGTTGTTTGGCATGATTTTTAATGTTCCGCCGCGGCTGTTGCCGCATAGCGGATTTGTCGGGATGAGCGGATGGGCGGCCTATACGTTTGCTGTACGTTCGAGCGTAGACAGTGTGATTGCGACGTTTATAGCCGCGTTTTTCGTCGCCTTTTTAAGCAATGCGTTTGCTCGGCGCTATCGGGCGCCGGCAACCATTTTTATTGTTCCTGGCATTCTCCCGCTCGTTCCAGGTGGGACGGCATTTGAAGCGATGCGTCATGTCGTCATGAACGACTACAATGCAGCGATTCCGTTGGCGGCAAAAGCGTTCATGATTTCCGGGGCGATTGCGATGGGGCTCATTTTTTCTGAGGTCGTCAACCAGCTGGTAAAGCGCCGCCCGTAATGGCACGTGTCTGTTTTTTCCAATCATTTGCCTATCGTTGTATTTGTTTGTCTGAATATTATAATGAATATAACGATGTTTTTTCTATCGATTTTGAAACAGTGGGGGAGAGCGGAATGAAAGACATTATCGAGCAGATGAAAGCGGAGCTATGGGAGGTTTTCGATCACCTTCACCGCCATCCAGAAATCAGCTGGGAAGAGTGGCAAACGACTGAATTTCTCCGCCGAGAGTTGGAGCGCGAAGGATATCGGGTTCGGACGTTTGCCGATTGCCCGGGTGTGGTGGCGGAAATCGGCGCCGGGCCGTTTACGGTTGGGGTGCGCAGCGATATGGATGCGCTTTGGCAAGAAGTGAACGGCGTTTGGCAGCCGAACCATGCGTGCGGGCATGATGCCCACATGACGATCGTGCTCGGGGTGGCGAAGCTGCTTCGCCGCATCGGCTATGAGCCGCCGGGGACGCTCCGGTTTTTGTTCCAGCCGGCCGAGGAGAAAGGAACAGGGGCGTTAAAGCTGATCGAAAAAGGAGCGGTCGACGGCGTGTCGTTTTTATACGGCGTTCACCTGCGGCCGATTCAAGAAGTGAAAGGCGGATATGCGGCGCCGGCGATCATCCATGGGGCGGCGCAATGCATCGAAGGGCGGATCCGCGGTGTGGCGGCGCACGCGGCGCGGCCGCATTTAGGCGTCAATGTCATTGAAGTCGGCAGCGCCATTGTGCAAGAGCTCGGCAAAATTCATGTCGATCCCCAAGTGCCAGCGTCGATCAAAATGACGAAGTTTCACGCCGGTGAAAAAGATGCGAACACGATCCCGGACTACGCGGAATTCGCCCTTGATTTGCGGGCGCAAACGAACGAGGCGATGGAGCGGCTCGTCGAGGGGCTGCGCCATGTGATCAACGGGGTCGCTGCGATTTACGGAGCTGATATTGAGCTTGTTGAGCGGACGCGCATCGTCGCCGCTCATCCTGATCCAGATGCGGTGCGGCTGATGGAGGAGGCGATTATCGCGGCCTTGGGGACGGAAAAATGCGTTCCGCCGGTTGTGACATCGGGAGGAGAGGATTTCCATTTTTATTCCTTTCAAAAACCGGAGCTGAAGACAACGATGCTCGGGTTAGGCTGTGACTTGCGTCCGGGGCTCCATCACCCGAACATGACGTTCCGGCGCGATGATTTGCTTTCCGGTGTGGAAATTTTGGCGCGAACGGTCATCAATACGTTTGCGCTGCAGGGGGAGAACGAGCGTGTCTCTGTCACTGCAAATCCTTGAGACGATCGAACAGTTGAAAGAGATGGCCAAGCTTGAGGAGGAGATTTGGAAAACAGCGCCGGTTCCGCTCCATCAAACGTTGACGGCGGCAAAAAACGGCGGCATTGTGATCGGCGCGTATATGGACGGGAAACTCGTCGGCTTTGTGTATAGCTTCCCTGGGTTTCGAAACGGGGAAGTGTATCTTTGTTCCCATATGATGGGGATTGATGCTTCCTTTCGCGACCGAGGAATCGGCTGCCGTCTGAAAAGGAAGCAGGCGGAAGAAGCGCGGCGGCGCGGCTACCGAGTCATCCGCTGGACGTATGATCCGCTGCAAAGCCGCAACGGCTATTTGAACTTGGCGAAGCTTGGGGCTGTTGGCGTCGAGTATGTGGAAAACTGCTACGGCGAAATGAATGACGCGTTGAACGGTCAACTGCCGTCTGACCGCTTCATCGTCGAATGGCGGCTTGATGAGCGAGTGACTGGGGAGCGGAGCTTGGCTAAAGCTGATCTTCTCAAGGCCAGAAGCCTGACGGTGCTCGAGGCAGGGCAAAGGGCTGACGGTCTGTTGCAGCCGGTGCCGAGAGACATTGATGGAACAGCGGCGCCGTTGCTGTTGACAGCCATCCCGCTTGACTTTCCGCAGCTGAAAGAGCAGGATTTCGCGCTGGCGCTTGAGTGGCGGCTGGCGACGCGCGCCTTGTTTCAGCGGCTGCTTGCGGAAGGATGGATTGCCGCCGGCGCTTGGCGCTGCCTGGAGGAAGGAGTGCTTTATTACATATGGAAGCGGCGGAGTGAACGATGGCAGCAGAAAGGGGAAGAAGAATGACGATCAACATCGAGTACGTCATATTGCGCCATTTGCAAATGGAGTTGAAGGCGCCGTTTACGACGAGCTTCGGCACGTTTCAAAGGAAAGAGTTGATTTTAGTGGAAGTTGTCGATCGCGACGGCGTTTCCGGCTGGGGTGAATCGGTCGCATTTTCCGCCCCGTGGTACAGCGAGGAAACGGTGAAAACGAACTGGCATATGCTCGAGGATTTCCTTGTGCCGCTTGCGTTGGCTGAGCCGATCCACCACCCGGAGGAGCTGTCAAAGCGCTTTGCCGCCATCCGCCAAAACAACATGGCGAAAGCGGCGCTTGAGGGGGCGGTATGGGATTTGTACGCCAAGCGGCTCGGCGTTCCGCTTTCTCAAGCTCTCGGAGGAACGAAAAAGGACATTGAAGTCGGCGTCAGCATCGGCATCCAGCCGACGGTTGCCGATCTGCTTCAGGTGATGGAACGGTATGTGGTGCAAGGGTACCGGCGGATCAAGGTGAAAATCAAGCCGGGATGGGACGTTGATGTCATCCGCGACGTGCGGCGCGCGTTTCCTGACGTGCCGCTTATGGCCGATGCCAATTCAGCGTATACGCTTGCCGATGCGGATCGGCTGAAAGCGCTCGATGAATTCGGGCTGATGATGATCGAGCAGCCGCTCGCCGCTGACGATCTTGTCGATCACGCTCGGCTGCAGCCGCTTCTTCAGACGCCGATTTGCCTTGATGAAAGCATTCGTTCCTATGACGATGCGCGCAAGGCGCTTGACCTTGGCAGCTGCCGCATCATCAACATCAAAATCGGGCGCGTTGGCGGGCTTGGCGAGGCGAAGCGCATCCACGATCTTTGCGCTGAGCGCGGTGCGCCGGTCTGGTGCGGGGGGATGCTGGAGGCAGGCGTCGGGCGCGCCCACAACATCGCGATCACGACGTTGGAAAACTTCACCCTTCCCGGCGACACTGCCGCGTCGTCGCATTATTGGGAGCGGGATATCATCACGCCGGAAGTTGAGGTGCACGGCGGCTTGATCCGCGTGCCGGACGCCCCGGGCATCGGCTATGACGTCGACCGCCGCCAAGTGGAGCGGTATACGCAGTTTGCGAAGGTGTTTCACCGTACGGCGACGGCATAAAGGATGATAAAGGGAGAAAGAAAAAATGATGATCAGACCGATTGAAGTTCGCGATGCGGAACATTTCTTGGAGTTGTGCAAAAAAATTGATGAATCTGGTTTTATGTTATTTGAGCCTGGCGAACGGCAAACAACGGTTGAACAACAAAGCAAATCGATTGAAAGAATGTTGTCTGAGCCGAATAAAATGATCTTTGTTGCTGAAACGGAAAACAAGCTTGTCGGGTTCCTTGCTGTCATAGGAGGTGATGTAAAACGAAATCGACATTCTGCCAATGTTGTTTTGGGAGTTCTTGAAGACTATCAAGGACAGGGCATTGCCACTAAACTATTCAACAAAGCGTTTGAGTGGGCAAAGAAAGTTGGAATTTTGAGATTAGGACTTACGGTCATGAAAGGGAACGATAAGGCGTTTAACTTATATAGGAAGATGGGGTTCGTATTAGAAGGCGAGAGGGTTCAATCGTTAAGAGTGAATGGGGAATTTGTAAATGAATATTACCTATACAAACTGTTATAATGCTAATTGGGGCTGGCCCAAACGCAAGTGTAAATTATCATTTTATTTCAGCACAAAACGCCCTTTTTTTTTGCACATTCTTTCAGAAAGCCCTCTCCCCTTTTCTGAAGGAATGTGCTAATTTTTTTGTGAATTGTTTCGGACGAAGATTTCCATTCGTTTCAAGGAGAGGGGGAGGAAGTGTGATCCAGTTTCACGACTTTGGCATTGACATTCAAACGTATACGGATCGTGGGAAAGGGAACGATGATTTTCCCGACGTGAACCAATGCCCCCACTGTCCATCCCGCCGCCCCTTGCATCGTCACGGATACGACCAACGCTATGCGTTGACGGCAGAGGGGGAGTATCGCCTTTGGATCGCACGATATCGCTGTCAAGAGTGCCGTAAAACCGTGAGTGTGCTGCCTTCTTTTCTCCTCCCGTATGTTCAATATACACGGCCGGTCATCTGGCAAGCGGTCAAAACGTGGCTCGAAACGCCAAGGCGAGGAGCGAAGACCAAACAGGTTGTTTTTCCCACCAAGGAGGTCATCTTGTTTTATGTCCGACGATTTTTACGGAATCTTTCCCGCTTGCATCACGCGGCGGTGAGAAGGTGAGGGATCATCGGCCCTGTGGGGAACGCAAGAACAGAACGGGCGGTTTGGTGGATGCAGACCTTGGAGGGACGGGAGGTTGGCTCGATCATCCAAGACCTGTGGACAAACGAGAGGTGGCATCCGTTTGCGGATCAAATTGCTTCCTGATTTTCTACTTAACACCAAAAACGGAGATGG
>NZ_PIJG01000005.1:0-89892 GCF_002809955.1 Geobacillus sp. Manikaran-105 | reverse complement strand
CATGATGGTAGGTATTGTTTGACACCCCTGCATCATACCAAGAGGGCTTTTTTTGATCAAGTCCCCGGAAAAGCTCCTAACGGGAATGCTCCTTTCTTCATTATCGCCAATCATAAGCGCAATGACGCTTTTCGTCGAGCCCCATTGATCATTCAAACCGGTCTTCCTCTTCCTCCAAGCGGCGGGCGCAAACGGCGGAGCGACGTGAACAGTACAAAGCCGCCATGAAACAGCCTCCAACCATCAGCAAGGCGAACGGTTTTTTCGCTGCCTCAAGCGCTCCCGGGATGATCGTCCCTAAATAGAAAAACACACCGAGCGAGAACAAGACAAGGCTGTACATCTTGAAATCGCCCGCCTTCGCCCGCAGCTCGTCTCGTTGCTGCTCGTTCAAGCCCGATCCCTCCTCTCCCCTTTCACTGTATCATACATGAACGGAAGGGAGGAGCGGCAATTTCAGCCAAGCGCCTGCGCCAAATCGTCGAGCAAATCGTTCACATCCTCAAGCCCGACGGACAGGCGGATGAGTCCGTCTGTAATACCGAGCTGTTCGCGCCTCTCTTTCGGAATCGAGGCGTGCGTCATTTTCCCCGGCAGCGAAATTAAACTTTCGACCGCCCCTAAGCTTTCGGCAAGCGTAAAGTAGCGTACGCGCGACAGCACGTTCTCCGCGCGCTCCAAGCTGCCGACATCAAACGAAATCATGCCGCCGAATCCACGCATTTGTTGTTTGGCCAGCTCATGGTTCGGATGATTTGGAAGGCCTGGATAATAGACGCGGGCAACGGACGTATGCTCGGCCAAAAAGGCGGCAATGGCGCGCGCGTTTCGTTCATGCTCTTCCATCCGCACGCCAAGCGTTTTGATCCCGCGCATAAGCAGCCACGAGTCTTGCGGGCCGAGCACGCCTCCGGTTGAATTTTGCACATAATGGAGCCGTTCGGCAAGCTCCGGCGTGCGGACAACCGCCAACCCGGCGACGACGTCGCTATGGCCGCCTAAATATTTCGTCGCGCTGTGGATGACGATATCGGCGCCAAGCGCAAGCGGTGTTTGAAAGTACGGAGTGGAAAACGTATTATCGACGATCAACAGCAGCCCGCGAGCACGGGCAATGGCGGCGGCGGCTTGCAAGTCAGTGATTTTCAAAAGCGGATTCGTCGGCGTTTCAACGTAAATCGCCTTCGTGTTTGGGCGAATATGCGCTTCAATGTTGGCGACATCGCTCGTGTCGACGAACGTCGCCTCAAGCCCGAACCGGTTCAGCACGTTCGTCATGACGCGGTACGTGCCGCCATAGACGTCGTCGGTCAGCACGATATGGTCGCCGTTTTGAAACAGCATCATGACAGCCGTAATGGCGGCCATGCCGGAAGCAAACGCAAACCCGGCTTCGCCGCCTTCAAGGTCGGCAATGAGCTTTTCGAGCGCCGCGCGCGTCGGATTGCCGGTGCGCGAGTATTCAAACCCTTTATGTTTGCCGACTTCCTCTTGTTTGTACGTGCTCACTTGATAAATTGGGACCGACACCGCCCCAGTGTACGGGTCGCCTGCGATGCCGCCATGGATGAGCATCGTCTTTCGTCTCATCTTATCGCCCACCTTCGTAAATGTTTTTGCTTAAATATCGCTCGCTCCCGTCGGGGAAAATGACAACGATGTTCGTCCCGGGCTTCGCTTGTTCCGCCTCGAGCAAAGCGGCATGAAACGCGGCGCCGGACGAGCTGCCGACAAGCAGCCCTTCCCGCCTTGCCAGCTCGCTGACGCGGCGGAAAGCGTCGTCGTCGGAAATCGTGTAAATAGCGTCAAAATACTCCGGATCCATAAACGGCGGCAAAAACTCCATGCCGATTCCTTCGGTTCGGTGCGGCCCCGGCTCGCCTCCGCCTAAAATGGATCCTTCCGGCTCAACGATGACCGTTTTAATGGCCGGATTTTTTTCTTTTAAAAACGTCGCCGTCCCCATGAACGTGCCGCCCGAACCAGCGCCGGCAACAAAAACGTCGATTTGTCCGCCCAAGTCGTCCCACAACTCCGGCCCGAGCGTTTTGTAATACGTCCTTGGGTTGGCCGGGTTTTCGAACTGCTGGGGGCAATAGGCGCCCGGAATCGTGCGGGCGAGCTCTTCGGCTTTGCGAATCGCCCCCTCCATCCCCTCTTCGGTCGGCGTATGGACAATTTGCGCCCCAAGCGCCTTCATCAGCTGCTGCTTTTCAACGCTGAATTTTTCCGGTACGCAAAAAATGACGTTGACGTTCTTGCCGATCGCCGCCAGCGCCAAGCCGATGCCGGTGTTGCCGGCCGTCGGCTCGATGATCGTGCCCCCTTCTTTTAGTTTTCCCGACGCGAACGCCTCCTCGAGCAGCTCTTGCCCGAGCCGGTCTTTAATGCTTCCGCCTGGGTTGAAATACTCGAGCTTCGCAAACAAACGGACGCCTTCCGGCAACGGAAAGCGTGTAATCTCGATGACCGGCGTATGGCCGATTAATTCATGAATGCTTTTTGCTACCCGCATCGTTGGTCACTCCATTCCTCACGCTCATTTGGCGGCGGGACGGCGGCGTTTTGGCGTTTATTTTCGCTTCTGCATGGCGGACAACACAGCCAACACCAGTTGTGCAGAGTGTTTCGCCGCCGTCTCCAAAAACTGTTCAAACGACACATCCGACTCTTGACCGGCAATATCGGACAGCGCCCGAATCACCACAAACGGCGTCCCAAACTGCACGCACACTTGGGCGATGGCGGCTGCCTCCATTTCGACGGCGCACAGCTCCGGAAACTGGCTGCGCACAAATTTGACGCGTTCCGGATCGTTCATAAACGAATCGCCAGTCGCGATCAAACCGACCGCCGCCTGCAAACCGTCAAGCCGCGCTGCTGCCTGCTTCGCCGCCTCAACAAGCGCCCCATCGGCCCGGTAGCGCGCCGGCAAGCCGGGCACTTGCCCGTAGACGTAGCCAAACGCCGTCACATCAACGTCATGGTGGACGACCTCATCGGAAATGACGAGATCGCCGACGCGCAACGACGGCAAAAATCCGCCGGCCGAGCCGGTGTTGATGACGAAATCAGGGCGGAATCGGTCAAGCAAAAGCGTCGTTCCCATCGCCGCATTCACCTTGCCGATGCCGGACTTGAGCAGCACCACCTCGGCACCGTCAAGGCGGCCGGTGGAAAACTCGCATCCGGCGATCACCGTTTCCTCGCGCCCTTCCATGCGTGCGCGCAAAATGGCCACTTCTTCTTCCATTGCTCCAATGATGGCTGCCTTCATCGTTCTCCCTCTTTCTATGTCGGTTGTTTCACCGCCTCCATCACCCAGACGAACGCGTTTTGCTGCGCAAAGGAGACGGAAAAGCCATGGCTGGCAAACAGCGACGCCAATACGTCAAGTGTCGTGTAATATTCGCGCTCGAGATCGTCGGCCAAATCGTGGAAGCCGCGCGCCCGTGCGGCTTCGACAGCTTGGCGGAACGCCTTTTTGTCGCGAAACGCCGTATCGGCAAACACTATTTTACCACCAGTTTGGAGTAGTTGGCTATATTTGCCGAGCGCCTCGTCTTTTTCCTCATCCGTCAAATGGTGAAACGCGTACGTGCTGGCAATGGTGTCGACTGGCTCAGGAGGAACCGGAAATTGCAAAAAATCGCCGTCCATAATGACCGCCCGGCCGCCGAGCTTTTCCGTTGCTTTTTTCCTCATCGGCGCCGACGGCTCGATGCCGTATACCGTTTTGCCGCGCTCTAGCAGCTTTTTCGTCAAATTGCCGGTGCCGACGCCAAATTCAAGCACAACACGGCCGGCTTTATCAGCGACAGTGTTTAAAATGCGATCATAACCGGCAAACACATCGCGGTATTGCTCATCTCCCCCTTCGACTGATCGATCGTATGACTCCGCCCATTGCTCGAACAAATCAAGAAATTCCCTGCCCATATGGCCTCACTCCATAAAGTTTATAATTCCTATAAATATAGTATGCTTTAGGCGATAACCTGCTCCCACTGTACCATAACTTTTTCCGCCGTTCAATGATCGTGCTCGCTGTCATTTGTATTGTTCCCCATCGCCTCTTCCATTGCACGGGTGGATGGAAGCGGGAAAATTTGCTACACTGTCGATGAAAGGAGGGTGTTCCAAAAAGATTGGAACACCCTCTTTCGCTGCTATATATGTGCTTGCTGTTTCTGCTGCACGATCGTTGTGACGATCTTGAAGGCAGGCGGCCTTTTAGGTCAGCCCCCTCATTTTGGTTTCGTCATGCTGCCGTCAAAGGGGAGCTTGTTTTTTATAAAAAATGGTTGACAATGGAAATGTTTTTGGATACAATTACCTTCGTAACGTCATTTCTGAGGGGAGGTCGAAGATCATGACAATGGTGATGTGGTCAACATTCGCGCATTTATTCCAGAAAATGGCTATTCGACCTTCCGCCGACCGGGAATGAACGTGCACCGATGACGAAAAACAGCGATCAGGCCGCAGAAGGGGAGTAGTCTCGCTTTCTGCGGCCTTTTTGCACACTGAGCCGCAGAAGCGCTTTCCTTCTGCGGTTTTTTTGCATGGAAAGGAGGTGGGGAGGCATGACGATCCATTTGTTTTTTCTCACGATCACGATTGAGCGGAGAAAGCCGCGGCAGGGGAACAGGGAAGAGGAGCGGTTCGCGCGTGCAGCCGAGGAGGAGCTTGTTGACCGCAAATGCTTTTTCCATCAACGATTGTTGTAAACATGTTCAGCAATGAAGGATGAAAGGGGAGACGATGTATGTCCATTGTACTCGTATGGCTGGTGACGTGGATAAAGCAAAGGGGAAACTCCACTTGACTCAGTCGAAAGTGCGATCGGTGCTCCGCGCGCTGTTGTTGATCGTCGAATTTCATGAATTGTTCAAAATGTGGCGGAAGCGTTCCCCGTCTTCTTTGGTAAAATAAAAATAAACGAGAAGGCCAAGGAGGGAGCGGGGATGTTCGCCATCGTCACGGCAGTTGTGATTACGGCGTCGATTGCGCTCGTCGTCGCTGCGGAAGTGAGCGCCGAAGCAGGAGTGTAACAAGGCGGGCGCCTGTCTAGGATGGGAGGGGAACAGCAGGCGAGCTGCAACACAAGAAATGAGTGTGTTTGTTCACTGATACGGGTGGCACGTTTGCCCGCAGCCGGCCTCGTTAAGGGGGTCGGCTGAATTTTTTGTCCAGACACGGACAACAACGCCCCTGCATATACATAACGATAAGGCGGTTTCCGCCGACGACAGCAGGCGGGGGTGAGAGCATGTCCGGCATTTTTTCAGCGTTTGCGTTTTTGTTGAAAGAATTGACGTTTCTCGTCTCGTACATTAAAAACAACGCGTTTCCCCAGCCGTTAAGCGCCAAAGAAGAGGAAAAATACTTGGAGTTAATGGCCAAAGGCGACGAACAAGCCCGCAACCGGCTCATCGAACATAACTTGCGCCTTGTCGCCCATATTGTCAAAAAGTTCGAAAATACGGGAGAAGAAGTGGAAGATTTAATTTCGATCGGGACGATCGGCTTGATCAAGGCGATTGAAAGCTATTCGCCGGGGAAAGGGACGAAGTTGGCCACATATGCGGCCCGATGCATTGAAAACGAAATCTTGATGCATTTGCGTTCACTGAAAAAAACACGCAAGGACGTTTCTCTTCACAAGCCGATCGGCCAAGATAAGGAAGGAAATGAAATCAGCCTGCTCGATATTTTGAAATCCGAAGAGCAAGACATCGTCGACGAAATTCAGCTTAACATGGAGCTTGAGCAAGTGAAACGATACATCAGCGTGCTAGACGAGCGGGAAAAAGAAGTGATCGTCAAGCGGTTTGGACTCGGCCGGCAACGGGAGAAAACGCAGCGTGAAATCGCCAAAGAGCTCGGCATCTCAAGAAGCTACGTCTCGCGCATCGAAAAACGGGCATTAATGAAAATGTTTCATGAGTTTTACCGGCAGGAAAAAGAAAAGCGGCGATCATGAAATTCGGGAATGAGGCAGGCGCCTGACCGGGAAAACAGCGGCTGATCGTTCAGCCGCTGTTTCGCTTTATGCGCAAAAACAGTTGCCGGCCCGCAGTGTGTTCGCTATATTTATAGTGGAACATCATTTTGACAAATCTTGATTAAATGAGGGACGCATGTGAAACGTTGGATCATCATTGCGTTTTTGTCGGCGATCTGTTTATGGCTGCTGCCGTACAGCGTGCCGCTCCTGCTGGCGCTTGCCACCGCCCTCTTGTTGGAGCCGCCTATCCGCCGCCTGCAAGACCAGTATCGGCTGAAGCGCGCGCACGCCGTAACGGCGATTTTTTCACTCTTTTTGGTAATCCTTGGGTTTTCGCTTTATTTTTTAGTTGTCATTTTGGTTCAGCAAGTGATGGCGCTCTCGCAAAACCTTCCGTACGTGCTGAGCGAGGCGACAAAAGTGTTCAACCGCCTCATCGAAACGTGGCGGTCGTATTCAAGTTCGATCCCCCAGGAAATCATTGATTCGCTCGAGCGCGGCGTGCGCACGGTGCAACAGATGCTGCTGTCGTTTGCGACGAATTTGACGCAGTCGCTCGTTCATTATATCACCGCCATCCCGGCGTTTTTCATTCACTTTTTAGTCTATTTGGTCGCATTGTTTCTCATTTCGCTCGACTTGCCGCGAATGAAACAGTCGATCAGCCGCTATTTGTCAGAGCGCACCCGCCAGCGGCTCGGGATGGTCATCGCCCAGCTGAGCAAGGCGGGGATCGGCTTTATTAAAGCGCAATTTTTGCTCAGCCTGGTGACGTTTTTTCTCGCGCTGGCCGGGTTGCTCGTGCTCGGCATTGATTACGCTGCCTTGATGGCGCTCGTCATCGTCATCGTCGACATTTTGCCGATTTTGGGGACCGGCTCAGTGCTTGTTCCGTGGGGCATCATCAGCATGGCGAACGGCGACAATACGCTTGGCGTCGGGCTGATTGTGCTGTTTATCGTCATCACTGTCGTGCGGCGGATCATCGAGCCGAAAGTGTTTTCCACCAATTTGGGCATTTCCCCGCTTGCGGCGCTCGTCAGCGTCTACCTCGGCTTCCAACTGCTTGGCTTTATCGGGCTGTTTGTCGGGCCGGTCGTTGTCATTTTGATCGAGGCGCTTGCCAAGGCCGGGGTAATTAAGTGGACGATCAAGCTTTGATTTTTTCGAATAAAGGTCTTTGCGGACGAAGGAGGAAAAACCGGCGAACCGCCGGTTTTTCTGTTTGGACATGGAAAAGAGAGTTTTGGCAAAGCGACGGCTAAAGAAAACCGCCCGCTGAAGGCGCAGCGGTCACTGAGTGGATGTGGACGAATCATTGACGTCGATGCGCGGCAAAATTAAAATTTCGACACGCCGGTTTTTCATCCGGCCGGCGGCGGTCGTGTTCGTGGCGATCGGCTTGTATTCGCCATATCCTTTGGCGCTGAAATAGCGCGGATCGAGTTGCTTGTTTTCAAGCAGCACTTTCATGAAATTGACGGCGCGCATGACGCTCAGCTCCCAATTGGAAGCAAATTTCTCATTATGAATCGGCACGTTGTCCGTATGGCCGCTGATCATGATATTGCGCGGCGGGTTCATGACGAGCAAAGCGGAGATCTCCGCCGCAAGACGCCGGTCTTTCATGCGTACTTCAGCGCTGCCGGAGTCGAATAAAATGTCATCCAAAATGGTGATGGCAAGCCCTTCATCCGTCAACGATGTCTGCAATTTCCCTGTCAAGTGTTTTTGATGAATATAGCTGTCAATTTTCACTTGGATTTGTTTCAGCTCTTCTTTTTCTCCTTCGTTTATAGACGAAGAAGGAGTCTGAGACTGTTGCTGCTGATTTTGCTGCCGCCCTTTTTCGTCTTCCGCAGGCGGTGTGATCGGTTCAATGGGGCTTTGAAAATCAAACACCCCTGTCCCACCGGCAAAGGCGGTGCTGAAGGCGCGGGCGATTTCTTGAAACTTTTTTTGGTCGATCTGGCTGCTGGCAAACAGAACGATAAACAAGGCGAGAAGCAGCGTAAGCAAATCGGCGTACGGAATCAGCCAAGATTCGTTTATGTGGTCATCGTGTGAGTGCTTTTTTTTCTTAGCCATTGACCGTTTCCCCTTGCGCTTGCGCCAGCGCCTGATGGCGTTCGCTTTCCGGTAAATAGGACGCAAGTTTTTGTTCGATCATGCGCGGGGCTTGTCCTTCCAAAATGGAGAGCACCCCTTCGATCATGATGTAGCGCACTTTTGCTTCTTCTTTTGATTTCCGCCGCAGTTTGTTGGCAAACGGATGCCAAAGCACATAGCCGGTAAAAATCCCAAGCATGGTCGCAACGAACGCAGCGCTGATCGCTTTGCCGAGCTCAGCGATATTTTCCATGTTCCCGAGCGCAGCGATTAAGCCGATGACAGCGCCCAACACCCCAAGCGTCGGCGCATACGTGCCGGCCTGTGTAAAAATGGCGGCGTTCGCCTCGTGCCGCTCTTCCATGGCGGCAATTTCTTCCGTCATCACATCGCGGATGAACTCTTGCGTCTGCCCGTCGATCGCCATGCTGAGCCCGTTGCGCAAAAACGGATCCTCGATGTCATCCAGCTTCGCTTCGAGCGCCAGCAGCCCTTCGCGGCGGGCGATATTCGCCCAATCGACGAACAGCGGAATCAGTTGTTCGACCGTCGGCGTCGTTGATTCCGTGAAAATGACTTTGAAAAGCTTTGGCACTTTTTTAATTTCGTGCGTCGGAAAGGCGATGACGACCGCTGCCGCCGTCCCGACGAGAATGATGAGGATGGCGGCCGGATTGATCAATACAGCAGGCGAAACGCCCTTAAAGTACATGCCCAGCCCGACGGCAATGACACCAAGGATGATGCCGATGACCGATGTTTTGTCCAAATGAATCCCCCCGCTTTTTCCATACGAACGATCTACGCCATTGGGCGTTTTTATGAAGAAACCATATTTATCATATACTGAATATAGGAGGTTGAAAAGGGAAAAAGGTGTGACATGAGACGCAAAAAGCCGCCCGCTCCATTAGGATGACGGAAAGGGCAGCTCCGATGATCATCATATTTTTTTCAGTTTAAACGTGCCGACCATTAAAAACGATAAAATGAGCGCCAAAAACATAAACGATTGCGGCGGAAAGTACGGAATGGCCAAATAGCCCAACGTCATCAACACTCCGGCAGCCGTGATCGGCAGCCCCGCAAAGTAGCCGTTGTTTTCTGTGATGTTGAAGCGAGCGAGGCGGAAGGCGCCGCAAGCGATGTACAAAACGGTGAATACCGCGCCGGGCGCGCCGAACTCATGGAACAAGCCTTGGTACATCAGCAAGGCGGGAGCGACGCCGAAGGAGACGATGTCGCTCATCGAATCGAGCTGCTTGCCAAGTTCGGATTCAATGTTCATCTTGCGCGCCACAGCGCCGTCAAAGCGATCGACAAACGCTGCTAAAAAAACGAGCAGCACGCTCATATGAAGCTGCCCTTTCAGCGTAGCCAGGACGGAAAAGCCGCCAAGCGACAGGTTTGTCATCGTCAAAATGTTTGCCACGTTTGCTTTCAGTTTTTTTAACGTATAATCTAGATAGTCCGATAAGAACAAGTTTCCCCACTCCTTTTCCAACAGAAAACGCCAAAAGAAAATTCTACTACCATTATACTCATTTTGGCGGTAATATGGAAGGTAGTAACGACTGGACGTTTCATAAATTGGAGGGAACGTGCTTGCGAAAATGGCTGTACCGTTTGTTGATTGAGCTGACCAACCACTCGCTTTCTTCGAAGCTGCTCGCTTCGTTCGCCAAGTCGCGCTTTAGCGCCTGGTTGATACCATCGTATGCGAAGATTTACCATATTAATCAAGAAGAAATGGAAAAAAGCTTAAAAAATTATAAAACGCTGCAGCAACTGTTCGTCCGCCGGCTCAAAGCCGGCGCGAGGCCCGTTGATGACGACGAGTGCACCGTCGTCAGCCCGGTTGATGCAGTGATTGAAGAAATGGGCATCATCCGGGAAAACAGTGAAATCATCGTCAAGGGAAAACCGTATTCGATTGCTGAAATGCTCGGCAGCGCCGAGGCGGCGCAGCCGTATGTGAACGGGTTCTTTTTTATTCTGTATTTAAGCCCGAGCCATTATCACCGCATCCACAGCCCAATATCTGGGATGATCGAGAGGCAGTGGACGCTCGGACGCAAATCGTATCCGGTCAACCGTCTCGGCTTGAAATACGGAAAGCGGCCGCTTGAAAAAAATTATCGCCTTATCACGGAGGTAAAGGCAGGCGGCAAGCGGATGGCGATCGTCAAAATCGGCGCCATGTTCGTCAACAGCATCGAGTTGACCCATACGGGAGAGCAGCTCGTGAAAGGGGAGGAGATGGCGTATTTTTCGTTCGGTTCAACGGTCGTCTTGCTGTTTGAACGCGGAAGTTTCGCCCCTGACCCACGCATCGTTGCGCCGATGCCGGTGAAAGTCGGCGAACGGCTCGGCTATTGGCGCTAGGCGCCGGGATGAAGGCGGCAAACAAAAAAAAAGCCCGAAGGCCTCCGTTTCACGACGACAGCTTGATTTTATGGGTCAATGAGCGGCGCTGGATTTCCTGTTCGATCAATTCGATGAATTCCGGGCTTAAGTTGAGTTCTTTCGCCTTGAAGTACGACTCGATCAACAGTTCATCCGATAAATGTTTCATCGGCGAAGCCCTCCTTTTGAATGGAATGAAATGATGGGTTTATACATATAATGGTAGGTTACTTTCAATGTACCATGATTTGCAAAATAGAACAACCGTTCTGTTATCCACAGGGGATGGTGGATAATGTGTGGAAAACTTGTTTATAAAATAGTGTAGGCATGACCATCACTTTGTGAATGTTGTGGATAACAGTTATCCACAAACCGGGAGGGCGCGGAATTTGTCGAAAACTTTCTGTTCTGCATGTCTGCAGCCGGGCGGCTGCCAAACTTTGTTTTGAAATGAACGGCCAAATTCGCTATCATGGGAAAAGCAAAGACAAAGGCAGGTGAGCGATATGCTTCATTATTTTTTGCCAAGCCAATTTGTGAAGCGCGTCATTGACATTCAGCCGGACGAGCTGAAGAAAAAAGGGGTAAAAGGAATTATCACCGATCTGGACAATACGCTCGTTGAATGGGACCGGCCCAGCGCCACGCCGGAGCTGGCCGCCTGGTTTGAGGCGGTCAAGCGGGCGGGCATTAAGGTTGTGATCGTATCGAATAATAATAAACGACGCGTGCAGTCGTTTGCCGAACCGCTTGGCATTCCGTTCATTTTCGAGGCGCGCAAACCGCTGACGCGCGCATTTTTGCAGGCACTGGCCATGATGGGGCTGAGCAAAGAGGAAGTCGTCGTCATCGGCGATCAGCTGCTGACCGATGTGCTTGGCGGCAACCGCCTTGGATTGAATACGATTTTAGTCGTCCCGGTCGCCCAGACGGACGGATTATGGACGCGCGTTAACCGGAAAATGGAACGGAAAATTTTAAACGCTATGCGGAAAAAAGGGATGATTTATTGGGAGGAATGATCGTGGAGCCACAACTGCGTTGCATCGGCTGCGGGGCGGCCATTCAGTTTGACGATCCGAAAAAGGCGGGCTATGCGCCAAAAAGCGTGCTCGAAAAAGACGAGGAAGAAATCATTTGCCAGCGCTGCTTCCGCCTAAAACATTACAACGAAGTGCAAGACGTGCCGCTTGATGACAGCGATTTTTTAAACATGCTGCACCGCATCGGGGAATCGAAGGCGCTTGTCGTCAACATCGTCGATATTTTTGACTTTAACGGGAGCTTTATTCCAGGATTGCCACGGTTTGCGGCTGACAACCCGATTTTGCTTGTCGGCAACAAAGTTGATTTGCTGCCGAGATCGGTAAAATATCCAAAGCTGTTGCAATGGATGCGCCGCATGGCGGAAGAGCTCGGGCTGCGTCCGGTAGACGTCTGTCTGGTGAGCGCGGCAAAAGGAATCGGCATGGCAAAGGTGATGGAAGCGATCGACCGTTGCCGCGACGGCGGCGATGTGTATGTCGTCGGCTGCACGAATGTCGGCAAGTCGACGTTCATCAATCGGATCATTGAAGAGGCGACCGGCAAAGGGAATGTGATTACCACGTCATATTTCCCGGGGACGACACTCGATATGATCGAAATTCCGCTTGAGGGTGGAGCGACGCTGTATGATACGCCGGGGATCATCAACCATCACCAAATGGCGCACTTTGTTGATGCGCGCGACTTGAAGATCATTACGCCGAAGCGGGAAATCCATCCGCGCGTTTATCAGCTCAACGAAGGGCAGACGCTCTTTTTCGGCGGCTTGGCCCGCCTCGATTACATCAAAGGCGGGCGCCGCTCGTTCGTCTGCTACATGGCCAATGAGTTGACGGTTCATCGGACGAAGTTGGAAAAAGCTGACTCCCTTTATGCCAATCAGCTTGGCGATTTGCTGTCGCCGCCAAACAAACGCTATGCCGCTGAATTTCCGCCGCTTGTGCCGCGGTCGCTGTCTGTGAAGGAGCAGAAGACGGATATCGTCTTTTCCGGACTTGGTTGGGTGACGTGCAACGACCCGGGAGCCCAGCTCGTCGTCCATGCTCCAAAAGGGGTGGATGTATTTATTCGTCAATCGTTGATTTAACGTGATGGGAGGGGAGAATATGGAGAACGTATATGGGCTGCTCGGGTTTCCCGTTGAGCATTCGCTGTCGCCGCTTATGCATAACGACGCGTTTGTCCGCCTCGGAATCCCGGCGCGCTATCACCTATTTTCTGTTCACCCGAAGCAAGTCAGTGAGGCCATCGCCGGCGTGCGGGCGCTCGGCATTGCCGGGGTGAACGTCACCATTCCGCATAAGATGGCGGTTATTCCATTTTTGGATGACATCGACGACCATGCGCGCCGCATCGGGGCGGTAAATACAATCGTCAATGACAACGGCCGGCTCGTCGGCTATAATACGGACGGACCTGGCTACGTCAAGGCGCTCGAGGAGGAAATGGACGTCAGTCTCGACGGCAAGCGGATTTTGCTGATCGGCGCCGGCGGCGGCGCACGCGGCATTTACTTTTCATTGCTGTCGACGGCAGCCAAGCGCATCGATATGACCAACCGGACGGTGGAAAAGGCGGAGCAGCTCGTGCGCGAAGGGGAGGATGGCCGCTCGGCGTATTTTTCACTCGCCGAGGCGGAAACGCGGCTTGACGAATACGATATTATTATCAATACCACTTCTGTCGGCATGCATCCGCGTGTCGAGGCGCAGCCGCTTTCCCTTGAACGGCTGCAGCCGGGGACGATCGTATCGGATATCATTTACAACCCGCTTGAAACGAAGTGGCTGAAGGAAGCGAAAGCACGCGGCGCTCGTGTGCAAAACGGCGTCGGCATGCTCGTGTACCAGGGAGCGCTAGCGTTTGAAAAATGGACCGGCCAATGGCCGGATGTCAACCGGATGAAACAGCTTGTCATCGAAGCGTTAAGGAGGTAACATATGCTGACGGGAAAACAAAAACGGTTTTTGCGGGCGCAAGCTCATCATATCAAGCCGATTTTCCAAGTCGGCAAAGGCGGCGTCACCGAAGAGATGACGAAACAAATTGCCGCAGCGCTGGAGGCGCGCGAACTGTTGAAAGTGAGCGTGTTGCAAAACTGCGAAGAAGACCGCTACACCGTCGCTGAGCAACTGGCAGCCGGGACGGGGGCCGAACTTGTGCAAGTGATCGGCAATACGATCGTCTTATACAAAGAGTCGAAAGAACACAAACAAATCGTTTTGCCTGACTGACAAGCGGCGCGGCCAAGATGAAACGGCGGGGGGAAGGAAGATGGGAAAAATCGGGATTCTCGGCGGAACGTTCGATCCACCCCATTACGGCCATTTGATTATGGCGAATGAAGTGCTTGACGCCCTTCGGTTGTCACAAATTTGGTTTCTGCCCAACCGCATTCCTCCCCATAAGCAGCACGAACAAGTGACGAAAAGCGAGGATCGGCTCCGCATGCTCGAGTTGGCGGTGGCCGGTCATCCATGCTTTCATGTTGAGACGATCGAGCTTGAACGGGAGGGGCCTTCCTATACGTACGATACGGTCCGGCAGCTCGTCGCCATGCATCCGGATGATGAGTTTTATTTCATTATCGGGGCGGATATGGTCGAATATTTGCCGAACTGGCACCGCATTGACGAGCTGATTAAGCTTGTGACGTTTGTCGGGGTGAAGCGCCCCGGTTATTCCATGGAAACGCCATACCCGGTCGTCGAGGTGGAGGTGCCGCAGTTTGCCGTCTCTTCGTCGCTTATCCGCCAGCGGATGCAAAACGGGCAGACGATCCGCTACCTCGTGCCGGAAGGTGTGAGACTTTATATTGAGGAGAAGGGATTATATGGAGCGAGAACAGGCGTTGCTGATTGTGAAACAACAGTTGACGGAGCAGCGCTACGAGCATACGCTTGGCGTTGTCGAAACGGCCGTTAAGCTAGCCAACCAGTATGGCGCCGACGTCAAAAAAGCGGAATTGGCCGCCATTTTCCATGACTATGCGAAATTCCGCCCGGTTGAAGAAATGAAACAAATCATTTTGGCGCACAATATGCCCAACGACTTGCTTGCGTACAACAGTGAATTGTGGCATGCGCCCGTCGGCGCCTATTTGGTGCAGACGGAAGTCGGCATTGACGATCCAGACGTGCTGGATGCCATTCGCTACCATACATCGGGAAGAGCTAGGATGACGCTGCTTGAAAAAATTATTTATTTGGCTGACTATATCGAACCGGGGAGGAAGTTTCCCGGCGTTGAGGAAGTAAGGCGCCTCGCCGAGGAAGATCTCGATCGCGCGCTGTTGCAGGCGGTGAAAAATACGATTGCGTTTTTGCTTGAGAAGCGCCAGCTCATTTATCCAGATACGATTCATGCGTACAATTCACTCGTGAGTGAAGTGAAGGGGGAAGCAAAACAGTGACGGAACAAGAGGCGTTGCAGCTTATCGTCCGCGCGGCGGATGATAAAAAGGCGGAAAACATTGTCGTGCTCAATATGAAAGGCATTTCGCCCGTTGCCGATTATTTTGTCATTTGCCATGGCAATTCGGACAAACAAGTGCAGGCCATCGCCCGCGAAATTCAAGACCAAGCGGAAGAGCGCGGCTTAGCGGTGAAGCGGGTTGAAGGATTCCAGGAGGCGAAATGGGTGCTTGTGGACCTCGGCGACATCGTCGCCCACGTATTTGCGAAAGACGAGCGCGACTATTACAATCTCGAACGGCTTTGGGGGGACGCCCCGATGGAAGACGTCGCGGCTGTGCTGCAGCCATGACCTATGCTCGTTTCGCCGATTGGTACGATGCGCTCATGGCCGAGGCGCCGTATGATGCGTGGCAATCATTTGTCGAGCGGGTTTTCGCCCGATACGCCAAACGGCCGGGACGGCGGGTTGTCGACATCGGCTGCGGGACGGGCGAACTTGCCATCCGCCTCGCCAAGGCCGGATGGCAAGTATCCGGCGTGGATCTATCCGAACATATGCTCGCCGTCGCCCAGGCGAAAGCGGAGGCAGCCGGTGTCAACGTGCCGTTTTTCGAGCAAAACATGGCGGAGCTCGACGGGTTTTCTGATCTCGATGGCGCCTTCCTGTTTTGCGATGCTCTCAACTATTTAACGGATGAAGAGGATGTGAAGCGGACGTTCGCCGCCGTCTCCCGCGCGCTCGGTCCTGAAGGGCTGCTGCTGTTTGACGTCCACTCGGTTTACAAAATGGACGTCTTGTTCCGCAATGCCGTCTTCGCCGATCAAGGCGACGATCTCAGCTACATTTGGACGTGCCATCCGCTTGACTGGCCGCACAGCGTCGGGCACGAACTGACGTTTTTCGCCCGCCGCGGCGATCTTTACGAGCGCTATGACGAATGGCACGAACAGCGCACGTTCGAGCGCGCTGTCTATGAGCGATGGCTCGATTCCGCCGGCTTTGAGGTGCTTGAAGTGACCGCCGATTTCACCGATGCGCCTCCGACCGAGACGGCGGAACGGTGGTTTTTTGTGGCGCGGAGGCGGTGAGGGGCGTGTGGTGAGGGACCTTAGCAGCCAAAAAAGATGCTGTTGCAAGAGGTTGATGGAACATCACTGAAAGTGGGGAAAGAAAAAAGAGCCGGAGGGGCTCTTTTTTTATGCGCATGTGGAAAAGAAGGGGGGGGAATGTATGGCCAAACGTTGCGATCGACGCGATTGACGGCTGGGAAATTGAAAAAGATGTGTGAGTTAGAAGGATTATGAAGATATTGGTCGAAATAAATAAATATAAGGCAAATGTCCTAAGAGAAAATGTCTGATGGGGGTCGAATTGAAAATGAATGATGTTTATGCTCATACGCCACGGGAATTTTGAAATAGAAGACATGCCAAGCCCAAAGAGGATCGTATCGAACAGCAATGGAAACAGCACGGTTCTTATTGGCTCAACGCCATCCCAATGATTTACATAATCCGAATATATTTCAGGAATATTTCCTCTATCTTGCCGCACATATCATCGGCATTTTGTATTGCACCCATCCAAAAGGGATGGGTGAGGATTGAAACATCAATATCTCCTCGCAAATGCCGGGCTAATAATCGATTGCACCCAGCCAAAAGGCTGGGTGAGGATTGCAACATTATCTCCTAGCTGAAGGTTCAAGGGATATCTTTTTTGCAAAACAAAGCAGGAATTTCCCTTTCTGCGTCGAATGAAACCTATGAAAATTGTTGCTTCACCTTCTCCACATCTTCTTTAAACTTCTCATGTGTTTTCGCCAGCACTTCTTCAAAGACGCCGTTCATTCGTTGTTCCAGCACAGCGATTCCTTCCCCGGTAATGCCGCCTTTGACGCATACTTTTTCCTGCAACGTTGGCAATGTGTACAGATTCCGCTTGAGCAGTTCCCCAAGGCCGATGATCATGTCAGTTGCCAGCATCGTCGCCTGTTCTTTCGTGATGGCGGTTTTGGCCGCTGCGGCGTCGATGAAGCGTTGCAGCAAATAGCTGAAAAACGCCGGACCGCAGCTGGAGATGTCGGAAGCGACGCGGGTGATGGCCTCATCGATATACACCGGCGAGGCGATGCGCCGGAGAAGATCATCGATCGTTTGCCGGCAGTCGGCCGAACAGCGTGATCCGATTGTGATGAGTATGCTGCCGGAGAGCGCGCGGTTTGTGATGCTCGGAATGGCGCGCACGACTTGGCAAGGGACGGCTGTTTCAAGCTGTTTTACGCTGATCGGGCTTGTGATCGACACAAGGCAATGCTCCTTTGTCCAGTGCGGGGCCAGCTGCTGCAACAATGGGTGGATGTCGAGCGGTTTGACGCATAAAAAAACGAGACTGGATTGTTTGACGACTTCAGCCGCATCGGCAACCACTGCCATGCCGGGATGCGCGCGTTGTATCGCGAACGCTTTCGCAAGCGTACGGTTCGTGATGACGAGCTGATCCGCTTTCACGGCGCCGGAGTCGAGGAACGCTTCGATTAAGATGGTGCCCATATTCCCCGTGCCGATGACGCCGATGTTCATGTGTTGTCCCCCCTCCCGGTTTTGGTTCACCGGAACTCTCTTTTTTGATATGTATGAGAAAAAGGCTCGGTTTATGACTTGAGATGGAAAGGATGGGATCGTATGTGGGAGCATGTGCAGGAGCTTGGCAAACGGTATGGAAAAGTAGGGATGTTCTTGTTGTTTGCCGCGGCGGCGGGGTTATGGGTGTTTCATCATCCGACGGATGAAAAGGGGCAAGTCGTTTTGCCGGCGGCGGCTGAAACGGATGCCGCCCGGACGGAAGAAAAAAAGAACGAGGCGTCAAAAACCGCTGTGGTGGATGTGAAAGGGGCGGTCGCGAACCCCGGAGTGTATGAGGTGGCGGCGGACGCTCGCGTTCGCGATGTCATCGTCCTAGCCGGCGGATTAGCGGATGAGGCGGATGAAACGAAAGTCAATTTGGCGGCGAAAGTGCATGATGAAATGATGATTTACGTGCCGAAAAAAGGCGAGGCCGCACCGGCGTCAAATGCCGTCGGCAAGTCTCCAAGCGATGGGGATCGAAACGGGATGCAAGTGGCCATCAATACGGCGACGGAAGAGGAGTTGATGCAGCTTCCCGGCATCGGACCGGCGAAGGCAAACGCGATCATCGCCTATCGTGAAGAACACGGGCCGTTTCGGCGGGTGGAGGATTTGTTGAATGTGACTGGAATTGGTGAAAAAACGCTGGAGAAATTGAAGCCGTATTTGCTTGTTCCGTAAGCGAGGCGGGGGAGGGCAATGCTTCTTAATTTATGGCGGATCAAGGCTGCTGTGGACGTTTTTCGGCGTTGACGGGGGCAGGAGGCAGTGGGTAGACTAAAAGCATGGACACGAGCGGAGGGATGGAAAATGGAACGCATCACATGGGATCAATACTTTATGGCGCAAAGCCATTTGCTTGCGCTGCGCAGCACGTGCACGAGGCTCGCCGTCGGAGCGACGATCGTGCGCGATAAGCGCATCATCGCCGGCGGGTACAACGGGTCGATCGCCGGCGGCGCCCATTGCATTGATGAGGGGTGCTACGTCATTGACGGTCATTGTGTGCGGACGATTCACGCCGAAATGAACGCGATTTTGCAATGCGCCAAATTCGGCGTCCCGACCGAGGGGGCGGAGATGTATGTCACTCATTTTCCGTGCTTGCATTGCTGCAAGGCGATCATTCAAAGCGGCATCCGCGCGGTCTATTACGCCCTAGACTACAAAAACCACCCGTACGCCTTGGAGCTGTTTGCTCAAGCTGGCGTCCGTCTCGTGCAAGTGCCGCTGAAAATGGATGTGTTCGCCTTGCTTTCCGGCGGCGGGGAATCATGAAAGGACAAGCCGTCTATCCCGCTGCGGCGGCGCTTTTGGCCGTCGCGGCGGCCTCGCCGTCCCCAACCGCCTGTCTTCTCCTCGTTGTGTATCTCCTTCTTCTTTTCATCCGCCGGCCGCACTGTTTCCTTCCTTCTCTCGTTGCCGCTCTCTCCTTTTTTGCCTATTTTCTCATCGTTGACTATCATAACAACACTTCCCTTTCCGGCGGCCGTCATTCGCTTTCCGTTCGTTTTTCCGCCGCGCCGGCAATTGACGGTGATCGATTGCAGGCGGCGGTGCAAGCTGGCAAGGAGCGGGTGCAGCTCCGTTACATCATTCGGACGGCTGCGGAAAAAGAGACGCTGCAAGCGCACCTGGTGCCTGGAACGGTATGCCGCGTCACCGGAACGCTTGAGCGCCCGATGCCAGCTGGCAATCCGTATGCGTTTGATTACCGCCTTTATTTGCGCCGCCACCGCATTCATTGGCTCTTTCTCCCTGAGGCGATCGATCTCTCTGCTTGCATGCGCGTCCGTCCCACTATCATCGAACGGCTTGAGGCGATTCGTGAGGCTGGCGTCCGCCGCATTGAAGCCCGGTTTCCGCCGGAAGCGGCTGGCATCGCCGCTGCGCTCATTTATGGCGAACGCCGCTCGTTGGACGAGGAAGTGATTAGCGGTTACCAGCAGCTCGGGATCATCCATTTGTTGGCCATTTCCGGCGGCCATGTCACCCTGCTTGTCGGCGCTGCGTTGGCCGTTGCCATTCGGTTTGTGACGCGCGAAGCGGCCGTGCTTGCTTTGCTCGTTTTCTTGCCTATGTATGCGGTGCTCGCCGGCGCTTCGCCGTCGGTGCTGCGCGCCTGTGCGACTGGGATGATGGTGTTGGCCGTTCAGTGGAAAAAAGGAAGGATCCATCCGCTGGATGCGTTGAGTTGGACAACGCTTGCCTTGCTCGTCTTTGATCCCTATATGGTTTGGGATGTCGGTTTTCAGCTGTCGTTTCTTGTCACGTTTGCTCTTCTTGCCCATGTGTCGGTGCTCGCCTCTGCTCGTTCGATGCTCCAAAACTTGCTTCAGACCGCGCTCGCCGCTCAGCTTGCCGCACTGCCGATTTTGCTTTACCATTTTTATGAAATTTCTGTTTGGAGCATAGGGCTGAATGTCTTCTTCGTCCCTTGGTATTCATTTGTCATTTTGCCACTCGCGTTTCTATCTGCAGTTTTTCCCTTTTCTCCGTTCATTTGGCTGTTTAGCCGTCTCATTGAGCTGACAGACGCGGTTGTCTATTTTTTCGCGGCCGATCACCCGTTTATGCTTGTGCTCGGCCGTCCGGGGCCGTGGTGCTTAGCTGGCTATCTGACGGCCATCACGGCGGCGTTTTTGGATTGGGAGCGCGGCCGCCTGATCCGCGGATTGACAGCGGTGGCGGCGGCGACGGCGCTTCAGCTGGCCGCCCCGTATGTGGATCCGAAAGGGGAAGTGACGGTATTGGATGTTGGGCAAGGGGACTGTATTTATATTGAGCTCCCTTATCGAAAAGCAGTCTATCTCATTGATACCAGCGGGACGCCGGAATGGGCGCGCGAACCGTGGCGCAAGCGGTCGCGGCCGTTTGCCGTCGGCCGCGACGTTGTCGTGCCGTTTTTAAAATCCCAAGGGGTGAGGACGCTTGATCAACTGATTTTGACGCACGATGATGCCGACCATATCGGGGCTGCTCCCGAGGTGATGGGAGCCGTGCGCGTCAAGAAGATTGTCACAAGCCCAGGAGCGCTGCCGGCCGTCAAGGCGATGGCGCGCCCGTTTTCCGTGCCGGTGGCCGCCAGCGTGCGGGGGGATCGGTGGAAGGTGGGGGATGCCGCGTTTTCCGTATTGCACCCGGAGGCGGGAAACAATGAGGATAATAACGGCTCGCTTGTGTTGCTCGCCCGTCTCGGCGGCTTGATATGGCTGTTTGCTGGGGACATCGAAGAAGAGGCGGAACAGGCGCTCATCGATGCTTATCCGACGCTGCGTGCCGATGTATTGAAAGTCGCCCACCACGGCAGCAAAACGTCGACAACAGAGCCGTTTTTGCGGACAATCAAGCCGCGAGCGGCCATCATTTCCGTCGGCCGCTACAATCGCTACGGGCATCCGTCCTCCGAGGTGCTTATGCGGCTTAGGCAACAGCGGGCGATCGTTTGGCGGACGGATGAAAACGGAGCCATTCGCTATGTGTATGGCGAAAACGGTGGAACCTTTCAGGTGATGAAACCATAAGATGTAGTGCACAAAAAAACGGAACGTTTCAGCCAAGACAAAAAATAAGGATTGCTTGTGCAAGCAATCCTTACCGGCCGAAAAATTCGATCAGCGTGGCGATGATGAACATGGTGGCGAAAAAGCCGAACGACACAATGAAGCCGACGGCGGAATCGACGGCGTCATTTCGTTGACTTTGCACTTCTTTTTCAAATACGTTCATCGCTTTCCCCCTCCTCTGCACAATCATTTTTAGTATAGACGAAAATGATGAAAAAATCTACCGCCGCCCGCTTGTTTTCCTTCCTTGACAACAGTTGACACAAATACTTTCAAACGGCTAGGAAAACATAAAAATAACCCGCTGGCTGATAAGGTCCTAGGACTTGTCGGCTGGCGTTTATATAAAGGGGAACCGGTTTTCCCGACGGCCGGTTCCCTTGTAAAATGGCGAAAAACGGTGTATCTTTCTAGAAGAGACTTTCGCTTGGAAATGGAGAAGGGAACATGTTGGAACGTGTATGGGGAAACATGGAAAAACGGCGGTTTTCTCCGCTTTATTTATTATATGGCAGCGAGCCGTTTTTATTAACGGAAACGTATGACCGCCTCGTCAAGGCGGCTCTTAGCGAGGAGGAGCGCGAGTGGAATCTGGCTGTGTACGACTGCGAGGAAACGCCGGTCGAGGCGGCGCTTGAGGAGGCGGAGACAGTGCCGTTTTTCGGCGAACGGCGCGTCATTTTGGTGAAGAATCCATATTTTTTTACGGCGGAAAAGGACAAAGAGATCGAGCACGATTTGGCTAAGCTGGAGAACTATTTCAGGGCGCCGGCGCCGTTCTCGATCGTCGTCTTTTTGGCGCCGTATGACAAGCTCGATGAGCGGAAAAGAATTACCAAGCTCGCCAAGGAGCAGTGCGAAGTTGTGGCCGCCGCCCCGCTTCAGGAAGCGGAGCTGCGCGCTTGGGTGCGCCGCCGGTTGGAAAGCCAAGGAGCATCGGTGGCCGAGGAAGCCATTGAGCTGCTTTTGCAGCGGGCCGGAACGCGGTTGTCCGCGCTGGCGAACGAAATCGACAAGCTCGCTTTGTTTGCCGGACCGGGCGGAGTGGTGGATGAGGCGGCCGTCGAGCAGCTTGTCGCTCGCACGCCGGAAGAAAACGTCTTTGCGCTTGTCGAACAAGTGGCGAGGCGCGATATCCCGGGAGCATTGCAGACGTTTTACGATTTGCTTGAACATAATGAGGAGCCGATCAAAATTTTGGCGTTGCTTGCAAGCCATTTCCGCCTGTTGGCGCAAGTGAAATGGCTCGCCCAAACAGGTTATGGGCAGACGCAAATCGCTTCGGCCCTCAACGTGCATCCGTTCCGCGTCAAGCTCGCCCTTGCCCAAGCCGCCCGCTTTTCCGATGCGGAGCTGACGGAAGCGATCACCGAGCTGGCCGCCGCTGATTATGACGTAAAAAGCGGAGCCATGGACCGCCGGTTGGCCGTTGAGCTGTTGTTGATGCGTTGGGGCGCTCGCCCGGGGCGGAAAAGCCAGCGATAAAAAGCATGCGCCGTTGGCTTTTTTGCCGTCTGCTTCGCCTGCATGGCGGCGCCACAAAGAAAAAAGAGGGGACAAAAAAACGACCTGGCGCCAGGTCGTTTTTCATTAGGAAGCTTGAATGCTGTTCAATTTTTTCGCTAAGCGCGATTTTTGCCGGCTGGCGGCATTTTTATGGATAAGGCCTTTGCTCGCGGCTTTGTCTAATTTTTTCGACGCGACAATGAACGCTTCTTGCGCTTTTTCCACGTCTTTCAATTCAACGAGCGCTTCAAATTTTTTGATGGCCGTGCGCATGGCCGATTTCATCGAGGCGTTGTGGGCCCGACGTTTTTCGCTCGTTTTCGCGCGTTTGATCGCCGATTTAATGTTCGCCACGTCCGTTCACCTCCGTTATCGTTCCGATTTTTGCTCTGAACAAGAACAAGTGTTATTCTATCAAACGTGTTTTGATTATGCAAGAGTGTTCAAGCAAAAATCCTTTACGAAATATGAATGACGGCGCTTCATTGCGGCGACAATAAAAGAAAACGGCACAAGGAGGAACGACATGAAACAGCCGCTCGATTTGCGCATGTATTCGGTGCGCACCGACTTGGCGATCGAGGCGCATGAAATTGCGGTCGAGGAGCGTTTGCAACAAAAAAAGGAAGGCGCCTCCCCGATTGAGGGGGTCATCATCCGCGACCAAGAGATCGATGGCGTCAAGCTGTCGCACGTGCACGTCACGGAACAAGGAGCGGCATCGATCGGCAAAAAGCCGGGCCATTATGTGACGATTGAGGCGCAAGGCATCCGTGAACAAAATACGGAATTGCAGCAAAAAGTGCAGCGTATTTTTTCGGAACAACTGAGCGCCTTTTTACAACGGCTCCGCATTCCCGAGCAAGCGAGCTGCCTAATTGTCGGGCTTGGCAACCAAAACGTCACGCCGGATGCGCTTGGGCCGCTGACGGTGGAAAACGTGCTTGTCACCCGTCATCTGTTTCAATTGCAGCCGGAAAGTGTTGAGGAAGGATTTCGCCCGGTGAGCGCCCTCGCTCCAGGGGTGATGGGAACGACCGGCATTGAGACGAGCGATATTATTGATGGCGTCGTCCGGAAAACGAAGCCGGATTTTGTCATCGTCATCGATGCGCTGGCCGCCCGTTCAATCGAACGGGTCAACGCGACGATCCAAATTTCCGACACCGGCATCCACCCCGGCTCGGGCGTTGGCAACAAGCGGAAAGAACTGAGCTACGAGACGCTCGGCATCCCGGTCATCTCGATCGGCGTCCCGACGGTCGTCGATGCCGTTTCGATCACAAGCGATACGATCGATTTCATTTTAAAGCATTTCGGCCGCGAAATGCGCGAAAGCCAGCGGCCGTCAAGCGCGCTGGCTCCGGCCGGCTGGGCGTTCGGGCGCAAAAAGAAGCTGACGGAGCAAGATATGCCGTCGCCAACCGAACGGTCGACGTTTCTCGGCATGGTCGGCACGCTTGGTGATGAAGAAAAGCGGCGTCTGATTTACGAAGTGCTCGCCCCGCTCGGTCATAACTTAATGGTGACGCCAAAAGAGGTCGATTCGTTCATCGGCGATATGGCGAACTTACTGGCCGGCGGCTTGAACGCGGCGCTGCACCGGCAGGTTGACCAAGGCAACGTCGGCTCTTACACCCACTAGACAAAAAACGGTTCTATCTTTCCCGGCTTGGCCATACGTTAAAGTGAGGAGACAAGCCGGGAAAGGGTGGGAATATGAAACGATGGCGCTCCCCCAACGTCGTGATCGCCGTTCCAGGAGCCAGCTTAAAAAAACTGTTTATGCTCATCATCCTTGGATGCATGATGATGTTTATGCTCGTCGGAGCGCTTACGTCGCTGCGGCCCGAATACCGTCCGTCGTCATCATCGCTGAACGATATGGCCGCCCATTTTCCGGAAGAGATGTTCATTCGCCTGTTTGGGCTCGAAAACCGGTATTTTCTCCAAATGCTTCCAAAAGAGCGGCAACAGACGAACTATTCATCGCTGTTGTTCCGCTTGGCGACAAGCATCAACCCCGACGATCCGCGCAGCTTGCTCGGCAGCGAGCTGCCGGGCTTTGCCTTGTATGACAGCAAAATTTTAATCGCCGGAGAAGGGACCGACTACACGAACATCCCGTATGAGTCGGCGCCGCCGCTGGAAGTGATGCTTGCCGAGCGGCAGGCGTCAGTCGAGGAGCTTGAGCAAGCCGAGCAAACCCAAGACGAAAAAGCGCTCCCGCCCCCGAAGCAAACGACGCAAGGCCGAAAAGTCGTCTATATTTACCATACACATACGCGCGAGTCGTATTTGCCGGCTTTAAAAGGCGTGACCGATCCAAATTTGGCGTTTCATCGGAGCGTGAATGTGACCAAAGTCGGGGAGAAATTGATGGAAGAATTGGAGAAGAGGGGCATCGGCGCGCAAGTGAACAAAACCGACATCGAAGCGGAGCTGTTGAAAAAAGGAATGACATACGCACAGGCGTATAACATGTCGCGGCAGACGGTCGTGGCAGCGATGAAGCAAAACCGTGACTTGCAATATTTTATTGACATTCACCGCGATGCGCATCGCCGGAAGTATACGACCACGACGATCAACGGTGTTGATTACGCGCGCGTGGCGTTTATCGTCGGCGGTGAGAACGCGGAATACGAAAAAAACTTGCAGCTGGCGACCGAGCTGCACCATTTGCTGCAGAAGAAATACCCGGGGTTGAGCCGCGGGGTCATTAAGAAGCAAGGAGCAGGAACCGATGGGAAATTTAACCAAGATTTATCCGGGAACGCCATTTTAGTGGAGTTTGGCGGCGTCGACAATACGTTCGCCGAGCTGTTCCGTTCGGCTGCGGCCTTTGCCGATGTGTTCAGCGAGTATTATTGGCAGGCGGAAAAAGTCGAGGCGCCGGCTCCGGCGGAGAAAAAGTAAAAAGGGGCATCGCATATGGCAAGATGGTTCATCCGGTTTAGCGCAGCGCTTTTCCTCTTGTTTTTTGGCGTGCTGCTCGGCATGCAGCAGGCGCACCGCGGCATTGAGAAGATGCGCGGCTATGCGGATCCGTCGCTTCCCGCCGTCATTGATCTCGAGAAAAACGGAAACGGGGAGATTGAGGCAGCCGTGTTCGGGCAGACAGTGGCGGCGGGCGATTTGCAGAAAAAACAAGAAGTGGTTCGGGAACTGAAAACGTTCAACCTCTTTTCTGAACTCGGCCGGCGGCTGGCCGATGGCGCAACCGCGCTTGTGGAAACGTTGCTGTCATTCGCTGGGCGGGCCGTCGACTAAATCGGTCCGCCGCTTTCGGCGCGGCGCCGGCAGACGATTCACCGCCTCGTATGGGCGGCTTTTTTGTTTGTCATTGAATCTTCTCTCCTCTGTTGCTATAATCAAAGCTAGTGTAGTTTTGCGAAAAAGCAGGAGTGAGAGACGATGAACCGGGAAGAACGGTTGAAACGGCAGGAACGGATTCGCAACTTTTCCATTATCGCTCACATTGACCACGGAAAATCGACGCTTGCGGACCGCATTTTGGAAAAAACAGGCGCGCTGTCGGAGCGCGAGTTGCGCGAGCAGACGTTGGACATGATGGATCTTGAGCGCGAGCGCGGCATTACGATCAAATTGAATGCGGTCCAGTTGACATACAAAGCGAAAAATGGCGAGGAGTATATTTTCCATTTGATCGATACGCCGGGCCATGTCGATTTTACGTACGAAGTGTCGCGCAGCTTGGCGGCCTGCGAGGGAGCGATTTTGGTCGTCGATGCGGCGCAAGGCATCGAAGCGCAGACGCTTGCAAATGTGTATTTAGCGATCGATAACAACTTGGAAATTTTGCCTGTTATTAACAAAATTGATTTGCCAAGCGCCGAACCGGAGCGCGTCCGCCAAGAAATCGAGGACGTCATCGGCCTCGATGCGTCTGAAGCCGTGCTCGCTTCAGCGAAAGTCGGCATCGGCATTGAAGAAATCTTGGAACAAATCGTGGAGAAAATTCCCGCTCCGTCGGGCGATCCAGACGCGCCGCTGAAAGCGCTCATTTTCGACTCGCTTTACGACCCGTACCGCGGCGTTGTCGCGTATGTCCGCATTGTCGACGGGACGGTGAAGCCGGGCCAGCGCATTAAAATGATGTCGACCGGCAAAGAATTTGAAGTGACCGAAGTCGGCGTCTTTACGCCGAAACAAAAAATCGTCGACGAGCTCACGGTCGGCGATGTCGGCTATTTGACAGCGTCCATTAAAAATGTCAAAGATACGCGTGTCGGCGATACGATCACCGACGCCGAACGGCCGGCCGTCGAGCCGCTCCCCGGCTACCGGAAGCTCAACCCGATGGTGTTTTGCGGCATGTATCCGATCGATACGGCGCGCTACAATGACTTGCGCGAGGCGCTCGAGAAGCTGCAATTGAACGATGCGGCGCTCCACTTTGAGCCGGAAACGTCGCAGGCGCTTGGGTTCGGCTTCCGCTGTGGGTTTCTCGGCTTGCTGCATATGGAAATCATTCAAGAGCGGATTGAGCGCGAGTTTCATATCGACTTAATTACGACGGCTCCGAGCGTCGTCTACAAAGTTCATTTGACCGATGGCACCGAAGTTTCGGTCGACAATCCGACGAACATGCCGGATCCACAGAAAATCGACCGCATCGAAGAGCCGTATGTGAAGGCGACGATCATGGTGCCGAACGACTACGTCGGGCCGGTCATGGAGCTGTGCCAAGGAAAGCGCGGCACGTTCGTTGATATGCAATATTTGGACGAAAAGCGGGTCATGCTGATTTATGACATTCCGCTGTCGGAAATCGTGTACGACTTTTTTGACGCCTTAAAGTCGAACACGAAAGGGTACGCGTCATTCGACTATGAGTTGATCGGCTATCGGCCGTCCAATCTTGTCAAAATGGACATTTTGTTGAATGGCGAAAAAATTGACGCTTTGTCGTTTATCGTCCATCGCGAGGCGGCGTACGAACGCGGCAAAGTGATCGTGGAAAAACTGAAAGACTTAATTCCGCGCCAGCAGTTTGAGGTGCCGGTGCAAGCCGCCATCGGCAACAAAATCATCGCCCGCTCGACGATCAAGGCGCTGCGCAAAAACGTGCTCGCCAAATGTTACGGCGGCGACGTGTCACGGAAGCGGAAGCTGCTCGAGAAGCAAAAGGAAGGAAAAAAACGGATGAAACAAATCGGCTCGGTCGAAGTGCCGCAAGAAGCGTTTATGGCTGTCTTGAAAATCGACGACCAGAAAAAATGACGGGCAAGGCTGTCTCCTTCGGGGATGGCCTTGTTTGTTTATCGCCATGCGACGCTGACGGGAAGATGAGGGACGGCAGTCCGGCTGCAGCCGAAGGGAGGATGACGATGGCAACATCAGCATATTTTCACATTCCGTTTTGCGCCCATATTTGCCATTATTGCGATTTTAACAAAGTGTTTGCTGCCGGTCAGCCGATTGACGACTATTTGCGGGCGATGGACAAGGAAATGGCGCGGACGGCGGCCGAGTTCGGCAACCGCCTTGAGACGCTGTTTATCGGCGGCGGCACGCCGACGGTGCTGGAGCCGGCGCAGCTTGGGCGCTTGCTTGAGAGCATTCACCGCCATTTTCAGTTTGATCCGCAAACAGCTGAATTTACGGTTGAGGCGAACCCGGATGGGCTGACGAAAGAAAAACTCGCCGTTCTCCGCGAAGCCGGGGTCAATCGGTTGAGCCTTGGGGTGCAGACGTTTGATGACCGGCTTCTGCAAGCGATCGGCCGCACGCACCGGCGCGGGGATATCGTGCAGGCGGTAGAGCGGGCGAGGGAGGCCGGGTTTGCCAACATCAGCCTCGATTTGATGTACGGGCTTCCCGGGCAGACGCTTGAGCAGTTTCTCGCCGATTTGGACGCCGCGTTTTCGCTTCACGTTCCGCACCTCTCCGCCTATTCGCTTATCCTTGAGCCGAAAACGATCTTTTACAACGAGTGGCGCAAGGGCCGACTCCATCTCCCGGGAGAAGAGGCGGAAGCGGCCATGTACGAAGCGGCGATGGAGCGAACCGAAGCGTGCGGCTACCAGCAGTATGAAATCAGCAATTACGCGTTTCCGGGGTTTGAAAGCCGTCACAACCTCACTTATTGGAACAACGAAGAGTATTACGGCATCGGCGCCGGGGCGCACAGCTATATCGGCGGGGTGCGGCGCGCCAATATCGGTCCGGTCCGCCATTATATCGCCAAGGTGGACAACGGCGAATGGCCGCACCGCGATGTGCACCGGTTGACGCTTCAAGAGCAAATGGAAGAGGAAATGTTTTTAGGGTTGCGCAAAACGGAAGGGGTGTCGAAAGCCCGCTTCCGGCAAAAGTTTGGCCGCGATATGCACGATATCTTCGGCAAGGCGATCCGCGCCGAAGTGGAAAACGGGCGCTTGAAAGAAACGGAGACTCACGTCCGCTTGACAAAGCGCGGCAAGCTGCTCGGCAACGAAGTGTTCGCCGCCTTTCTCGGCGAAATGTAAAGATTGACATTTGCCGGGCGATTTGTTACCCTAGTAATAGATTTAGCACTCGAATTGATCGAGTGCTAACAGAGGTGAGAAACGTGTTAACGGACCGCCAACTGCTGATTTTGCAGGTGATTATCGACGATTTCATTCGTTCCGGGCAGCCGGTCGGTTCGCGGACGTTATCGAAAAAGCACCAAATTGCGTTCAGTTCAGCGACGATTCGCAATGAAATGGCGGATTTGGAAGAGCTCGGCTACATTGAAAAAACGCACATTTCCTCTGGCCGCGTGCCGTCGGAAAAAGGGTATCGGTACTACGTCGACCATCTGCTGCCGCCGCAGCGGCTGACAAGAGCCGATATTCAGAAAATCCGCTCCGTGTTTGCCGAACGCATCTATGAGCTCGAGAAGCTGATGCAAAAGTCGGCGCAAATTTTATCCGACTTGACGAACTACACGTCGATCGCCCTCGGTCCGGCGTTTAAAGAAAGCAAACTGAAGCGGATGCAAATCGTTCCGCTCAACGAGCAGACGGCTGTGGCCATCGTTGTGACCGATACCGGCCATGTCGAAAACCGGGTCGTGACGATTCCGCCATCGGTCAACGCCGGCGACCTTGAAAAGATGGTCAACATTTTGAACGGGCGGCTCAGCGGCGTTCCGCTCATCGATTTAAAAGAAAAAATCAAGACGGAAGTGGCCGATGTGCTGCGCCGGCACATCCGCAATTATGACAGCCTGCTCAATATGCTGATCGACACGCTCGATCTTCCTGAAGAGGAGAAAATGTTTTTCGCCGGCACAGCCAACATGCTCAATCAGCCGGAATTCAGCGACATTGAAAAAGTGCGCCCGCTTCTGAACATCATTGAGCAGGAAAAAGACATTTACCGTCTGCTTCGCAAGCAAAGCCAAAAAGGGGTGCAGGTGTCGATCGGCCGGGAAAACGAATTGCACGGCATGGAAAACTGCAGCCTCATTACGGCGACATACTCGGTCGGCGAGGAGCCGCTCGGAACGATCGCGATTCTCGGGCCGACGCGCATGGAGTATTCGCGCGTCATCACGGTGTTGAACCGCGTCGCTTCCGATTTGTCGGCCGCGTTGACGAAATGGTATCAAAATCAGTAACAATGGCCATATTGGTTAACGGATGGATTCGCCAATCCATCCGTTCCTTGTGGCCATTGATACATAGAATGACGAGCCCGAAGGGGAGGTGAAGGCAATGGAACAAGGAGACAAACGTGCTGGTCAAGCTACATACAACGAGCCGGAGATGGAACAGCCGGCATCGGCGGAAGAGGCAGGCGTGCCACCGGAAGGCGAAAGGGACGACGCTAGGCAAAACGATGCCGCCGGGCAAGGCGATGGGAAGCCGGCGGAGGCTTCCACGGGGGCCGAACCTGCCGGGGAGGAGCGCGCCGAGACAGAGGAGCTGGCTGCCGCCAAAGCGCAAGTAGCGGAGCTGGAAGCGAAGCTGGCTGAGATGGAACACCGCTATCTCCGCCTGTATGCCGATTTTGAAAACTTCCGCCGCCGGACGCGCCAAGAGCTGGAAGCGGCTGAAAAATACCGCGCCCAAAGTTTGGCGAGCGATTTGCTTCCGGTGCTCGACAACTTTGAGCGCGCGTTGAAAATAGAGACGGAAAACGAGCAGGCAAAATCGATTTTGCAAGGAATGGAGATGGTGTATCGCTCGCTTTTGGACGCCTTGAAAAAAGAAGGCGTCGAGGCGATTGAGGCGGTCGGAAAACCGTTTGACCCCCATCTGCATCAGGCGGTCATGCAGACGGACGAAGATGGCTATGAGCCGAATACAGTCGTCGAAGAGCTGCAAAAAGGCTACAAGCTGAAAGACCGCATTCTCCGTCCTGCGATGGTCAAAGTCAGCCAATAACGGAAATGGAGGGTGATGAGCGATGAGTAAAATTATCGGCATTGACTTAGGAACAACGAACTCTTGCGTCGCCGTGCTCGAAGGCGGCGAGGCGAAAGTCATCCCGAACCCGGAAGGAAACCGCACGACCCCATCGGTCGTGGCGTTCAAAAACGGGGAGCGCTTAGTGGGCGAAGTCGCCAAACGGCAGGCGATCACGAACCCGAACACGATCATCTCGATCAAGCGCCATATGGGCACGGACTACAAAGTGGAGATTGAAGGAAAGCAATATACGCCGCAAGAAATTTCAGCCATCATTTTGCAATATTTGAAATCGTACGCCGAAGACTACTTGGGCGAACCGGTGACGCGGGCGGTCATTACGGTGCCGGCCTATTTCAACGACGCGCAGCGCCAAGCGACGAAAGACGCCGGCCGCATCGCCGGGCTTGAAGTCGAGCGCATCATCAACGAGCCGACGGCAGCAGCGCTTGCTTACGGCCTCGACAAAGAAGAGGACCAAACGATTCTCGTCTATGACTTGGGCGGCGGAACGTTTGACGTTTCGATTTTGGAGCTTGGCGACGGCGTCTTTGAAGTGAAAGCGACCGCCGGCGACAACCATTTGGGCGGCGACGATTTCGACCAAGTGATCATCGATTATTTGGTCAATCAGTTCAAACAAGAGCACGGCATCGATTTGTCCAAAGACAAAATGGCGCTCCAGCGCTTGAAAGATGCGGCTGAAAAGGCGAAAAAAGAACTGTCGGGCGTGACGCAGACGCAAATTTCGCTGCCGTTTATCAGCGCCAATGAAAACGGTCCGCTTCACTTGGAAACGACGCTCACGCGGGCGAAGTTTGAAGAACTGTCCGCCCACCTCGTTGAACGGACGATGGGGCCGGTTCGCCAGGCGCTGCAAGATGCCGGCTTGACGCCTGCCGATATTGACAAAGTCATTTTGGTTGGCGGTTCGACCCGCATTCCAGCTGTCCAGGAAGCGATTAAGCGCGAGCTTGGCAAAGAGCCGCATAAAGGCGTCAATCCGGACGAAGTCGTGGCGATCGGCGCCGCGATCCAAGGCGGGGTCATTGCCGGCGAAGTGAAAGATGTCGTCTTGCTTGACGTCACACCGCTGTCGCTCGGCATTGAGACGATGGGCGGCGTATTTACGAAATTGATCGAGCGGAACACGACCATTCCGACAAGCAAGTCGCAAGTGTTCACAACAGCCGCCGACAACCAAACGACCGTAGACATTCATGTGCTGCAAGGGGAGCGTCCGATGGCGGCGGACAACAAAACGCTCGGCCGCTTCCAGCTGACTGGGATTCCGCCGGCGCCGCGCGGCGTGCCGCAAATTGAAGTGACGTTTGACATTGACGCCAACGGCATCGTCCATGTGCGCGCGAAAGACTTGGGGACGAACAAAGAACAGTCGATCACGATCAAATCGTCGTCCGGCCTGTCGGAAGAAGAAATCCAGCGTATGATCAAAGAGGCGGAAGAAAACGCCGAAGCCGACCGGAAGCGGAAAGAGGCTGCCGAACTGCGCAATGAAGCGGACCAGCTTATTTTCACGACAGAAAAAACGTTAAAAGAAGTCGAAGGAAAAGTGAGCGCCGATGAGATCAAGAAAGCGCAAGAGGCAAAAGATGCGTTGAAGGCGGCGCTTGAGAAAAACGACATCGATGACATCCGCAAGAAAAAAGACGCGCTGCAGGAAGCGGTGCAGCAGCTGTCGATCAAGCTGTATGAGCAAGCGGCGAAACAGGCGCAAGACGCTGGAGCGCAAGCCGACGCGGCCAAACGGGACAACGTTGTTGATGCGGAATTTGAGGAAGTGAAGGATGACAAATAATGCTGCCGAAAGTCAAAGTCAGGCCTGCCTTGGCTTTGACTTTTTTTCTAGCATTCACATATTGCCATTAACCAAAGGGAAATGATAAAATAAAATTTATGTGAATGAATCGGGAGTGGATGATCAACGATGGCGAAGCGCGATTACTACGAAGTTCTCGGCGTCAGCAAAAACGCGACGAAAGACGAGATCAAAAAAGCGTACCGAAAGCTTTCGAAGCAGTATCATCCAGACATTAACAAAGCGCCGGACGCCGCGGAAAAGTTTAAAGAAATTAAAGAGGCGTACGAAGTATTGAGCGACGACGAAAAGCGGGCCCGCTACGACCGGTTCGGCCATGCCGACCCGAACGAAGCGTTTGGCGGCGGCGGATTCCAAGGCGGAGGGTTTGATTTCGGCGGCTTTAGCGGCTTTGGCGGGTTTGAAGATATTTTTGAGACGTTTTTCGGCGGCGGGCCGCGCCGGCGGGCGAGCGGGCCGCGCAAAGGGGCCGATGTGGAATACATGATGACGCTCACATTTGAGGAAGCGGCATTTGGAAAAGAAACGGAAATTGAAGTGCCGCGCGAAGAGACGTGCGAAACGTGCCATGGCAGCGGCGCCAAACCGGGCACAAGCCCCCAGCCGTGCTCACGTTGCGGCGGCAGCGGGCAAATCACGAGCGAGCAGGCGACGCCGTTTGGCCGCATCATCAACCGTCGGACATGTCCGACATGTGGCGGGACGGGCCGGTACATTCCGGAAAAATGTCCGACATGCGGCGGGACGGGCCGCGTCAAGCAACGGAAAAAGATTCATGTCAAAATCCCGGCCGGCGTCGACGACGGCCAGCAGCTGCGTGTCGCCGGCCAAGGGGAGCCAGGGGTCAACGGCGGGCCGCCGGGGGACTTGTACATCATTTTCCGCGTGGAGCCGCATGAATTTTTCGAGCGCGACGGGCTCGACATTTATTGTGAAGTGCCGCTTTCCTTTGCTCAAGCGGCGCTCGGCGATGAGATTGAGGTGCCGACGCTCTATGGCGATGTGAAGTTGAAAATTCCGGCCGGCACGCAAACGGGCACGCGCTTCCGCCTGAGAGGGAAAGGAGTGCCAAACGTGAGCGGCTATGGACAGGGGGATCAGCACGTCATCGTCCGCGTCGTGACGCCGACGAAGCTGACGGAAAAACAAAAGCAACTGCTGCGCGAGTTTGACCGGCTTGGTGGGGAGACGATGCACGACGGGCCGCACGGCCGTTTTTTTGAGAAAGTCAAAAAGGCGTTTAAAGGAGAAGCGTGAGCGCGATGAAATGGTCGGAAATCAGCATTCATACGACGCACGAGGCGGTCGAGGCGATTTCGAACATTTTGCATGAGGCCGGCGCCGGCGGCGTGGTCATTGAAGATCCGTACGATCTTGTGAAAGACCGCGATGACTGGTACGGGGAAATCGTCGAACTCAATCCGGACGATTATCCGGAAGAAGGCGTCATCATTAAGGCGTATTTGCCGGTCAACAGCTTTCTTGGCGAAACGGTCGAACAAATTAAACAAGCGATTAACAATTTATGGCTATATGATATTGACCTTGGAAAAAATAAGATTACATTGAGCGAAGTGAATGAGGAAGAGTGGGCGACGGCGTGGAAAAAGCATTATCATCCGGTGAAAGTATCGGAGAAGTTTACGATCGTGCCGACGTGGGAAACGTATGAGCCGGTTTCCGATGATGAGTTGATCATTGAAATGGATCCGGGCATGGCGTTTGGCACCGGCACCCACCCGACGACGGTCATGTGCCTGCAGGCGCTCGAAAAATATGTGCGCCCCGGCGATGCGGTCATTGACGTCGGCACCGGCTCCGGCATTTTAAGCATCGCTGCGGCGATGCTCGGCGCCCGGTCGGTGCGGGCGTTCGATTTGGATCCGGTCGCAGTCGACAGCGCACGGCTGAACGTCAAGCTCAATAAAGTGCAGTCGGTCGTTACGGTGGCGCAAAACAATTTGCTTGACCATGTCGATGAGCCGGCTGATGTGATTGTCGCCAACATTTTGGCGGAAATCATTTTGCGTTTTGCCTCCGACGCTTTCCGGCTGCTGAAGCCGGGCGGCCGCTTCATCACCTCCGGCATCATCCAGGCGAAAAAGCAGGACGTCAAAGACGGGCTGCTGGCGGCTGGGTTTGTCATTGAGGAAGTGAACGTGATGGAAGATTGGGTCGCGTTAGTCGCCATCAAGTCGTAAACAAAGAAGGGATGTTCGTTGCAGCGATATTTCGTTTCCGAACGGGAGCGCCGAGGCGAAGTCGTCACGATCAGCGGCGCTGACGCGCACCATATCGCCCGCGTCATGCGCATGAAGCCGGGGGATGCGATCGCTTGCGTCTTTCCGGACGGGCGCACGGCTGTATGCAGCATTGAACAAATTGCCAGTGAGCATGTGCGCGCCCGTATTGTACAATGGAAGGAAGAGGGGCGCGAATTGCCGGTGCGCATTTATATCGCCCAGGGGCTGCCGAAAGGCGAAAAGTGGGAGTTTGTCATCCAAAAAGGGACGGAGCTTGGCGCCGCCGGCTTTCTGCCGTTTTTCGCCGCCCGTTCGGTCGTCAAATGGGACATGAAGAAAGCGGAGAAAAAAGTGGAACGGTGGAAAAAAATTGCGAAAGAGGCGGCCGAACAGGCGGAACGCACGTCATTGCCCGAGGTGCGGGCGCCGCTTTCGCTGGACGCGCTGCTTGCTTTTGGCGAAACGGTGGATCAACGTCTATTCGCCTATGAAGAAGAAGGGCGCGGGGGACGGCACGGTTCGCTGCCGGCGCTGCTTGCCGGCCTCAAGCCCGGCGGCACGCTGCTAGCCGTGTTCGGACCTGAGGGTGGATTTAGCCCTGAGGAGGCAAAGCGGCTCCGACAAGGCGGCTTTTTGCCGTGCAGCCTTGGCCCGCGCATTTTGCGCACGGAAACGGCGCCGCTTTATCTGCTTGCCGCGGCTTCCTATGAATGGGAGCTGCGCGCGCCAGATTGGGAGGCGGCGCAACAGTAATCAACGGTTTGAACAAATTCAGTCATGCTGCTGGCTCAGCGGCATGGCCTGCAGTGAGGTGAACAACATGCCAACAGTGGCTTTCCATACATTAGGCTGCAAAGTCAATCATTACGAAACAGAGGCGATTTGGCAGCTGTTTAAAAAGGCCGGCTACGAACGGACGGAGTTTGAGAGCCGCGCCGATGTGTATGTGATCAACACGTGCACGGTGACGAACACCGGCGACAAAAAAAGCCGCCAAGTCATCCGCCGTGCGGTGCGCCGCAATCCGGATGCCGTCGTCTGCGTGACCGGCTGCTATGCGCAAACATCGCCGGCGGAAGTGATGGCGATTCCGGGCGTCGATATTGTCATCGGCACGCAAGACCGGCATAAAATTTTGGACTACGTTGAGCAGTTTCAGCGCGAGCGCCAGCCGATCAACGCGGTCCATAACATTATGAAAACGCGCGTGTTTGAGGAAATGGATGTGCCGTCGTTCACCGACCGGACGCGGGCATCGTTGAAAATTCAAGAAGGGTGCAACAACTTTTGCACGTTTTGCATCATCCCGTGGGCGCGCGGCTTGATGCGTTCGCGCAATCCACAAGAAATCATCCGCCAGGCGCGCCAGCTTGTCGCCGCCGGCTATAAGGAAATCGTGTTGACCGGCATTCATACGGGCGGCTACGGCACCGATCTAAAAGACTATAACTTCGCAGCGCTGCTGCGCGATTTGGATGAGCAAGTGCCGGGGCTGAAACGGATTCGCATTTCGTCGATTGAGGCGAGCCAAATTACCGATGAAGTGATCGATGTGTTGCAGCGTTCGGACAAAATCGTTCGCCATTTGCACATTCCGCTTCAATCCGGGTCGAACACGGTGCTCAAGCGGATGCGCCGCAAATATACGGTGGAATTTTTCGCCGAGCGGCTTGCCCGCCTGCGGGAAGTGTTCCCGGAACTCGCCGTAACGTCCGATGTCATCGTCGGTTTTCCGGGTGAAACGGAAGAGGAATTTATGGAAACGTACCACTTTATCCGCGAGCAGCAGTTTTCCGAGCTGCACGTCTTTCCGTATTCGAAGCGGACTGGCACACCGGCGGCGCGCATGCCGGACCAAGTGGACGAAGAGACGAAACATGACCGCGTCCGCCGACTCATTGCCCTATCTGATCAGCTGGCGAAAGAATACGCGTCGCGATTTGAAGGGCACGTGCTCGAAGTCATTCCAGAAGAGCAAGACAAAGATCATCCGGGCATGTATATCGGCTATACGGACAACTATTTGAAAGTCCGTTTCCCGGGGACAGAAGAGATGGTCGGCGAACTCGTGAAAGTAAAAATCACGAAAGCCGGCTACCCGTACAACGAAGGTGAGTTTGTCCGCATTGTGCCGGATGGGGCAGCTCATTCCGTAAAGTTAAGCTCATAACCTGATATGGAGAGACAAGCACAGACACCCCAGCCTCGGCTGGGGTTTTTTTCTTCTTTTTCTCGGGAACTATACAGATGACGGCTAGTTTTTGCCTCGCAGACATGGTATGATGGTAGACGTCAGACCTTTTATTTTTTTGCAGCGGCAGAAAGGGGCAAGTGTCCATGACAGTGAACATTGCGAACATGATCGACCATACGCTGCTCAAGCCGGAGGCAACGGAAGAGCAAATCGTTCAATTATGCGCGGAGGCGAAACAGTACGGGTTTGCCTCAGTATGCGTCAACCCGTCGTGGGTGAAAACGGCGGCGCGGGAACTTTCCGGCACGGATGTCCGCGTCTGCACGGTCATCGGCTTTCCGCTTGGGGCGACAACGCCGGAAACGAAAGCGTTTGAAACGAAAAACGCCATCGAAAACGGCGCGCGCGAAGTCGATATGGTCATCAACATCGGCGCCTTAAAAAGCGGAGCCGACGACTGGGTGGAGCGCGATATTCGCGCCGTCGTCGAAGCGGCAGCCGGAAAAGCACTCGTGAAAGTAATTATTGAAACGGCGCTTTTGACGGATGATGAAAAAGTGCGCGCTTGCCAATTGGCGGTGAAAGCGGGCGCTGACTATGTGAAAACATCGACTGGGTTCTCAGGCGGCGGCGCGACGGTTGAAGACGTCGCGCTGATGCGAAAAACGGTCGGCGACAATGTGGGCGTCAAAGCTTCAGGAGGCGTTCGCGACCGGAAAACAGCTGAGGCGATGATCGAGGCTGGGGCGACGCGCATCGGGACGAGCTCCGGGGTTGCCATCGTCAGCGGCCAAACTGGGCGCGCCGATTATTAAGCCCGCTTTTGGCCATGCAAACGCAAGATGGCCGTTTCGATGATGCCGACAAACGGCAACGCGGCGGCTGAACAAATGGTGTTAAACAAGACGCTCACATGGGCGAGCTGCACATCCGGCGCCGGGCTGAGCATGGCGGCAAAACGGGCGAACGGCTCCGTCCAGAAGGCAAAGACGGCAACGCCGGCGACGTTCAGCCATAAATGGGTATAAGCGGTCAGCTGGGCTTCTTTGCTTGAACCGATGGAGGCCAGCAGCCCGGTAATGCACGTGCCGATGTTGGCGCCAAGCAATATCGCGATGGCGGCTGGAAGCGTCAACAACTGTTCGTTTAAAAACCCCATGGCGATGCCGATCGTCGCCGCGCTCGAATGGACGAGGGCGGTCAAGGCAATGCCGACGAAGAGTCCGATGGCGGTCGAGCTGTTCGTTTGCTTGAGCCAGGCGTCAACAAGCGGGTAATCGGCGAGCGGCTTGGCGAGGCTGGAGAAGCCGTTCATGGCAAACAGCAAGGCGGCAAGGCCGACGGCGATCATCCCGATGCTGTAAACGAAGCGGCGGCGTCCTATGAAGACGAGAAGTGCGCCGCCGATGAGAAGCGGAATGGCGCCGTCGCCGATATCGAGTGTCATCAGCTCGGTTGTGACGGTTGAGCCGATGTTGCTGCCTAAAATGATGCCGATGGACTGGCGAAACGATAAATAGCCGGTGGCGACGAGGCCGACCGTCATCACCATGACCGCCGAGCTGCTTTGCACGAGGGCGGTTGCCGCCATCCCGGTGAGAAATCCTTGCCATGGCGCAGCGGTAAAGCGCATGAGCCATCGTTTCAACCGATGGCCGGATAACGCGTAAAACCCGGCCTTCATCATGAACATGCCGATCAGAAAAATGGCGGTGTAAATGGCAAACAGCATCAAAAGCGGCCCCACGGGCGATCTCCCCTTTCATCCTATATGTATGGGCCTCGTCCGCGGACGATGACCACTTTTTTCGGCGCCGGGATCGCGCTTTTTTTATTGACCTTTTCCGCCGGCATGTATTATAATTGACAAGTACAATATGCAATGGTTGTTGTTCGGAGGGAGGGAAGCAGGATGTCCAAAACGATCGTCCGCAAAAACGAGTCGATCGACGACGCTCTTCGTCGCTTTAAACGCGCCGTTTCGAAAACGGGTACTTTGCAAGAAGTGAGAAAGCGCGAATTTTATGAAAAACCAAGCGTCAGACGGAAGAAAAAATCTGAAGCGGCTAGAAAGCGCAAGCACTAAGAGCATGCATTAAAGAGGGTGTATAATCGGTGAGTCTTCTCGATCGTTTGAATGACGATATGAAGCAGGCGATGAAAAACAAAGAGAAAGAAAAGCTGTCTGTTCTCCGTATGCTGAAGGCGGCGCTGCAAAACGAGGCGATCAAGCTCGGCAAAAGCCCGCTTTCGGAAGACGAAGAGCTGACCGTTCTTTCTCGTGAACTGAAGCAGCGTAAAGACTCCCTCCGCGAATTTGAAAACGCTGGCCGTTCAGATCTTGTCGAAAAAGTAAAAACCGAAATTGACATCGTTCAGTCGTATATGCCGAAACCGCTGACAGAGGACGAACTTCGCGAACTGATCGAGCAGACGATCAAGGAAGTCGGGGCTTCGTCGAAGGCGGATATGGGAAAAGTGATGAGCGCCATCATGCCGAAAGTGAAAGGCAAAGCGGACGGTTCGCTCGTCAATAAATTGGTGCAACAACAGCTTTCATAAAACAAGCAATGGGCCTTGCCGGCAGGCGGGCCCGTTGTTTTTGAAAAGCGGTGCTAGAACCCCCTTTTGTCTCATACATATGAGATGAAAGGGGGGTCTTTTTGTATGGTGAAGAAATGGCGCCAGCAGATGAAGCGGTGGATGGCGGAAAAGCTCGAGCTTCCCGCCGATATCGTCATGGATCTGCCCCGCATCACGATGGTGGGGCACATACATATTTACATTGAAAACCACCGCGGGCTGCTCGCGTTCAGCGATAAAGAGCTCCGCCTTTTGCTGCGGAACGGGCAGCTGCTTGTCCGCGGCGAACAGTTTGTCATCAAAACGATTTTGCCGGAAGAAATTTTATTGGAGGGGAAAATCAGCCAAGTCGTTTATATAGAGGAGGACAAACGATGAAAAATGAATGGGTTGACACGTTAGCCGGCAGCGTGCGTGTCAAGGCGGAAGGAAAAGGGATCGAACGGCTGATCAACGCCTGCGTGCGCCAGGGCATCGCCGTATGGAATGTGAAAAATCATAGCCGGGAGACGGCGACATTTTTCATTAAGCTCAGCGATGTCAAGCGGTTTCGCCATATCGCCCGGCAAAGCGAGTGCAAGCTTTCGTTTGTCGGGAGAAGAGGGTTGCCGTTTTTTTGGCGACGGGCGCGGCGAAACAGCGGGTTTGGGCTCGGGCTGCTCCTTTTTGCGGCCATTGTATTTCTGCTGTCCAACGTTGTGTGGAGCATTGACATTGAAGGCGCCTCCCCCGAGACAGAACATCAAATCGTCCGCGAACTAAAACGGATGGGCGTCGAGCGCGGCGTGTTTCAATTCCTGCTCGATGACCCGGAAACGTTGCAAAGGAAACTGACCGAACGCATCCATGACATTACATGGGTCGGCGTCGAGTGGGAAGGGACGTCGCTGCATTTCCGCGTCGTGGAAAAAGAAATTCCGGAACCGAAAGAACCGATCCCCCCGCGCCATTTAGTCGCCAAAAAAGAGGCGGTGATCGCCGATTTGTTCGTTGAAGAAGGACAACCGCTCGTTTCCGTCAATGATTATGTACAAAAAGGTCAGCTTCTCGTTTCCGGCGTGATCGGCGCCGAGGGGAGAACGAAATTTGTACCGGCGACCGGAAAGGTGCTTGGCGAGACATGGTACAAGTCCACCGTTGTCCTGCCGCTTGAGACGACGTTTCATGTGTTGACCGGCGCGTTCGCCGAACGGCATTATATCGCAATGGGCCGCTTTTCCCTTCCAATCTGGGGGTGGGAGAAGCCGGCGTTCGCCCATACGGTCATCGAAACGAAAAAGCGGCCGTTTCGGTTTTGGAAATGGGACTTGCCGGTGTATTACGAGCGTGTTACGATTCGTGAAGCCGAGGAAGTGAAACGGAGCTATACGTGGGAAGAGGCGTTTGCAGAAGCGAAAAAGATCGCCCGCCGCGAGCTGCGGGCCAAGCTGCCGGAAGAGGCGGTCATTCGCGGCGAAAAAGTTTTGCATCAGACGAAAGAGAATGGTAAAGTAAGGGTAGAATTGCATTACGAAGTCATCGAAAATATTGCTGTACCACAACCCATCGTTCAAGGAGATTGAGAATGTCAGAGCAGTTTGTCACGATCAGCCAACACGTGCGCAATCAACAGGAAGCGGCGGCGCTCTTTGGCGTTCATGACGCCCATTTAAAGCGGATTGAGGAAGAGCTTGGCGTGTCGATTGTGACGCGCGGGGAGACGGTCAACGTCTCCGGAACGCCGCAGCAAGTCCAGCTCGTCGATGAGCTGCTTCGCCATTTATTGATTGTCATCCGCAAAGGGGTGGCCGTCAGCGAGCGCGACATCATCTATGCCGTCCAGCTGGCGAAAAAAGGGGCGCTTGACGGCCTCATCCAGCTGTACGAAGAAGAGATTACGAAAAATGCCAAAGGGAAGTCGATCCGCGTCAAAACGCTCGGCCAGCGTTATTACGTGGCGGCGATTGAACAACACGACTTGACGTTTGGCATCGGGCCGGCCGGCACCGGGAAAACGTACTTGGCGGTTGTCATGGCGGTGAAGGCGCTGAAAAACGGCAGCGTCAAACGCATCATTTTGACCCGACCGGCTGTCGAGGCGGGGGAAAGCCTCGGCTTTTTGCCCGGCGACTTGAAGGAGAAAGTCGACCCGTATTTGCGCCCGCTGTACGATGCGCTAAACGACGTGCTCGGAGCGGAGTACGTGCAGCGCCTCATTGAACGCGGCACGATTGAGATCGCTCCGCTCGCCTATATGCGTGGCCGGACGCTTGAGGATGCGTTCGTCATTCTGGACGAAGCGCAAAATACGACGCCGGCGCAAATGAAAATGTTTTTAACCCGGCTTGGTTTTGGGTCAAAAATGGTGATCACCGGCGATATTTCCCAAGTCGACCTGCCAAAAGGAGTCGAGTCGGGGCTGTCGGTCGCGAAGCGCATTTTGGCTTCCATCAGCGGCATTGCTTTTGTGTTTTTGGAGCAGTCTGATGTTGTTCGCCATCCGCTTGTGGCGAAAATTATTAATGCCTACGATGAGGCCGGCTTATAGAGCACAGACCGGGATGGATGGCACAGCTTTTCTTACAAAGCGAGGGGAAAACCGGTGGGAAGGCTTCGTTTTTTTCTCGAGCGGACAAAAGACGTCCGCTTCGTCCGCTTTTGGCTGTTTTTGTTTTTGGCTGCGCTGTTGTTTGCTGTGTTGTACTGGCAAGTGAAACCGCGCCAATATGAGCTGCGCCTGTTTGACGTCGCTAAAGAAACGATCCGCTCGCCGGTGACGGTTGAGGACAAAGAAGCGACAGCCAGGCTGAAAGAAGAAGCAGCCGCCAAAGTGGCAGACGTTTATACGTTGAAAAAAGAATATGCCGAAAACCGTGTCGATCTTCTTTCCTCGCTGTTTGCCGCCATTGAGAGCGTGCAAAACGAGGCGGGTTCGGGCCGTTCGCCCGGTGATTTGACAGCGAAGCTCGAGGAACGGCTGCCGCCGGAGTGGTTTGCCTACCTGTCCTCTGAAGAATGGCGGCGGCTGCTCAGCGCTTCTCCCGGTGAACTCGAGACAGCCAAAGAAGCAGCGTTGACAGCCGTGCATGCGGCCATGAGCGAGCGCATTTCCCAGGCGGAGCTTGACGAGGCGCGCGCGAAAGCAGCGACAGAGCTCAAGTATGCGGCGCTGTCGCCGGCGTTGCGCGAAACCGTCGCCAAGTTGTGCCGGCAGGCTGTCATTCCGAACGTCGTCTACGACCGGACGGCGACGGAAGAAAAGCGGCGGCAGGCGATGGATGAAGTGAAGCCGGTGAAAATTTTGCAAGGGCAAGTGATCGTGGAGGAAGGGCAATTTATTACGAGTGACATTTACCACCGGCTTGAGCTCGTCGGCCTGCTTGGCGGCGGACGCCCGCATTGGCCGGCCGCGGGGCTTTGTTTGTTCGTGCTGCTCTTGCTTGCGCCGCTCGTTTACTATTTCCGCGCCGAGAAGACGAATGAAAACTTGCTGCTTTATGGAGCGGTGTTCACGTTGATGATGGCGGTGACGGTGCTCATTCGCCTGCTGCCGTCCGGCGGGGCCGTTTCGGCCGGCTATCTCGTTCCGGCAGCGTTCGGTCCGATGCTTGTCCGCGTGCTGCTTGGCGAGCGGCTGGCGGTGATGACCGCCATCATTGGGGCGGTGTGCGGCAGCATCTTGTTTAATGAAGAAATCGGGGCGACTGGCGCCGTATCGGTGTCCTTGGCTGTTTATTTGCTCGCTGGCGGCCTGGCTGGGACGTTTTGCCTGCCGAAGGAGCTGGCGAAGGCGAAAATTTGGCGGGCCGGTGTGCTTGTTGCCGTCGTCAATACGGGTTTGCTCCTATCGTTGTTGCTAATGAAAAATGGCCGCTACTCGCTGGCTGAGATCGGCCTTTTTCTTCTCATGGCGGCGGCCTCCGGCATTTTCTCCGCCATTTTGACGATCGGGCTGCTGCCGGTGTTTGAGACGGCATTCGGCATTTTGTCGCCGCTTCGCCTCATTGAGCTGTCGAATCCAAATCACCCGCTGTTGCGCAAATTGTTGACGGAGGCGCCGGGGACGTATCATCACAGCATCATGGTCGCCAATTTGGCGGAAGCGGCGTGCGAGGCGATCGGCGCCGACGGCTTGCTAGCGCGCGTCGCCTGCTATTACCACGACATCGGCAAGACAAAGCGGCCCCGCTATTTCATTGAAAACCAAATGGGCGGCAATCCGCACGATCATTTGTCGCCGCAATTGAGCAAAAATATTATTATCGCCCATGTCACCGACGGCGTCGCCTTGCTTCGCAAGCACCGGCTGCCAAAGGAGATTGTCGACATCGCCGAACAGCATCATGGCACGACGCTGCTCAAGTATTTTTATCATAAAGCGCTCGAGCAAACGGGAGTGGTCTCCGAAGCCGAGTTCCGCTATCCCGGGCCGAAGCCGCAGACGAAAGAGGCGGCGGTCATCAACATTGCCGACAGCGTCGAGGCGGCTGTCCGTTCGTTGGCCAACCCCTCGCAGGAAAAAATCGAAAAGATCGTCCGGGGGATCATCGCCGACCGCCTGCAGGACAACCAGTTGAACGAGTGCGACATCACGATGAAAGAGTTGGAGATCGTCGCCCGTTCGCTTTGTGAGACGCTCAACGGCGTCTTCCATTCGCGCATTGAATACCCGGAAGTACGAAAGGAAAAGGTGAAGCATGCATGACCATTCACATCGACTTTATCGACGAAACGGGCGAAGTGACCGCAGAGCAGCTTGAGATGCTCGAGCAACTCCTTCGCGAAGCGGCAGCGAGCGAGAACGTGCCGGACGGGGCGGAAGTGGGCGTCTCATTCGTGGACAACGAGCGCATTCGCCTGATGAACCGCGACTATCGCGGCAAAGACGCTCCGACTGATGTGCTTTCGTTCGCGTTGGAAGAGGAAGGAGAGGGCGAAGTCGACATCATCGGCGCCGATATGCCGCTGGTGCTTGGCGACATCGTCATCTCCATTCCGAAGGCGAAAGAGCAAGCGGCGGAATACGGGCATTCGTTCATGCGCGAGCTCGGGTTTTTGGCTGTGCACGGTTTTTTGCATTTGCTTGGCTATGACCACGAAACGGAAGAGGAAGAGCGCGTCATGTTTGCCAAGCAAGAGGAAATATTGACGCGGTTCGGATTGACGCGATAGCCATGCGAGGTGCGAGGGAACGGGATCGTTTCGCCTGGGCTTGGGCGGGAATGAAGGCGGCGGTGAAGGAGGAGGCGCATTTGCGTTTTCACTTGGCGGCCGCCGTTGTTGCCTTTGCGCTCGGTTTCGCTGTCGGGCTGTCGCGCTGGGAGTGGATTGTGTTAGTGCTGACAGTTGGTGCGGTCGTTATACTCGAGCTGGTGAATACAGCCATCGAGCGCACGGTCGACTTGGTGACAGGGGAGTTTCACCCGCTGGCGAAAGCGGCGAAAGATATCGCTGCTGCGGCTGTGCTCGTGGCTGCCGGGGTTGCTGTCATCATCGGGGCGCTGCTGTTTTGGCCGCATCTTCGCTGAACGAACGAGAGAGAAAATTCTAATTTTTCTGTTACATTTTCGTTTCAAATGATGAAATTGGCGGCGATTTTTTGTAAAATAAAAGAAAGCAGCGTTTGCTTTCAGGAAAGGAAGAGCCATTCATGGAGATCGAACAGCTCATTGCCGAAGCGAAAAAAGCGCGCGAATTCGCATACGTGCCTTATTCGAAATTCAAAGTCGGCGCCGCGTTGCTGACGAAAGACGGCAGTGTGTACCGCGGCTGCAACATTGAAAACGCCGCTTACAGCGTGTGCAATTGCGCGGAGCGGACCGCGCTGTTTAAGGCGTATTCCGAAGGGGAAACGGAGTTTGCCGCCCTCGCGGTCATTGCCGACACTCCCCGCCCGGTTCCGCCGTGCGGCGCATGCCGTCAAGTGATCGCTGAGCTTTGCCCAAGTGATATGAAAGTCATTTTGGCCAATATCAACGGCGATGTCAAAATCGTCACCGTTCAAGAACTGCTGCCAGATGCTTTTTCAGCGGAGGATATGCATGAATAAGGAAGGATACAAATCAGGGTTTGTTGCCATTATCGGAAGACCGAACGTAGGAAAATCGACGTTTTTAAACCGTGTCGTCGGGCAAAAAATCGCCATTATGAGCGACAAGCCGCAGACGACGCGCAATAAAATCCAAGGCGTGTACACGGATGAGGACGCGCAAATCATTTTTATCGACACTCCCGGGGTGCATAAACCGAAGCATAAACTCGGCGATTTTATGATGAAAGTGGCGCTCAATGCGCTGCGCGAAGTCGATTTGATTTTGTTTATGGTCAATGCCGAGGAAGGGTTTGGGCGCGGCGAGGCGTTCATTATGGAGCGCTTGAAAGAAGTCGATACGCCGGTGTTTTTGGTGATCAACAAAATCGACCGCGTTCACCCGGATGAGCTGCTGCCGCTCATTGACCAGTACAAGGATTTGCACCCGTTTGCGGAAATTGTGCCGATTTCAGCGCTTGAAGGAAACAATGTCGAGCGTCTGCTGGAGCAAATTAAAGAGCGGTTGCCGGAAGGACCGCAATATTATCCGCCGGATCAAGTCACCGACCATCCGGAGCAGTTTATCATCGCCGAGCTCATTCGCGAGAAAGCGCTTCACTTGACGCGCGAGGAAGTTCCACATTCGATCGCCGTCGTCGTCGAACGCATTGAGCGGCGCGAAGAGACGGGCACGGTTTACGTCGGGGCTGTCATCGTTGTTGAGCGCGATTCGCAAAAAGGGATCATCATCGGCAAGCAAGGCCGGATGTTAAAGGAAATCGGACAGCGGGCGCGCGCTGACATTGAGGCGCTGCTTGGATCCAAAGTGTTTTTGGAGCTGTGGGTGAAGGTGCAAAAGGACTGGCGCAACCGCCTTTCGCAGTTGCGCGACTTCGGGTTTCGCGAGGACGAGTATTGACGGCTAGAAAATTTTACGCGACATAAACGGGTTTTGACCGAGCCAACCTATAGGTAAAACCACCAATATGCAATGCCTGCAGGCGGAAAGAGGTGTCATTCCATGCTTGAGTTTACGTGGAAGTTGTTTAGCCAAACAGGCAATATTGATACGTACCTTCTGTTTAAAGAGCTGGAGCGGGAACAACGGTTTGGCGGTGAAGAACAAAACGCCGAACAGGAAGAAATCGACCAGCCGATCTCGTAGTATCGTCGTTGGCTGAAGCGGTGGTGATTCGATGTTTGAGAAGTGCGAAGCGATCGTGATGCGGACCATCGATTATGGCGAGACGAATAAAATTGTCACATTGTTTACAAGGGAATGGGGAAAGGTGGCTGTGATGGCGCGAGGTGCGAAAAAGCCAAGCAGCCGCCTTTCTGCTGTTACGCAGCCGCTCGCCTATGGCCATTATTTGATCCGCCGCAGCCGCGGCGTCGGCGTTCTCCATCAAGGGGAGCTCATTGATTCGATGCGGGCGCTGCGTGAAGATTTGTTTGCCGCTGCCTATGCCGCGTATATTGTGGAGCTCACCGACAAAAGCACAGAAGAGCAAAAGCGCAATCCGTACTTGTTTGAGCTGTTGCGGCAGACGTTACAGTATATGAGCGAAGGGCGCGATTTAGAGATCATGGCGTTGATTTATGAGATGAAAATGCTCCCAGTGCTCGGCATTCCGCCGGTGCTTGACCGTTGCGCGCGCTGCGGGGCGACAGAAGGGAGCGTCTCGTTTTCGGTCAAGGAGGCGGGCTTCCTTTGTCATCGCTGCGAGGAGGCCGACCCGCACCGGATGCCGTTGTCGCCGGCGTCGGCCCGGCTGTTGCGCCTGTTTTTCCATATTGATCTTGCCCGGCTGGGCGCGATTTCGGTCAAAGAAACGACAAAGGCGGAATTGAAGGCGGTGCTGTCGGCGTACTACGATGAATATGCCGGCCTGTCGCTGAAGGCGAAACGCTTTTTGCAGCAAATGAGCGTGCTGAAAGACACACTCGCCCCCGATAGCGGCCAGGATGCTTAATTTTCCTTGTAAACGCGTGATGTAGTATAATATAAACAAGGATGATAGCGTGTGGGACCTTTTGGCAAGGTGGTGAGCGACGATCGAACTGAATAAACGCCAGGAACAAATTTTGCAAATTGTCAAAGACTACGGGCCGATCACCGGCGAGAGCATCGCCGAAAAGCTGAACTTGACGCGGGCGACGCTGCGGCCCGATCTCGCGATTTTGACGATGGCCGGCTATTTGGAAGCGCGGCCGCGCGTCGGTTATTTTTATACCGGAAAAACTGGCACGCAGCTGTTCGCCGATAAGATTAAAAAATTAAAAGTTGAAGACTACCAGTCCATCCCGGTCGTCGTCAACGAAAACGTGAGCGTCTATGATGCGATCGTCACGATGTTTTTGGAAGACGTCGGCACGCTGTTTGTCGTCGATGAGGAGTCGCTTCTTGCGGGCGTTTTGTCGCGCAAAGACTTGCTGCGCGCGAGCATCGGCAAACAGGAACTGACAGCGATTCCCGTTAATATTATCATGACAAGGATGCCGAACATCGCTGTTTGTTATAAAGATGATCCGCTGATTGAGGTGGCCGAACGGCTGATCGAGAAGCAAATCGACGCTATGCCGGTCGTGCGCAAAACGGAGAAGGGGTATGAAGTGATCGGCCGCATTACGAAAACGAATATGACGAAAGCGTTCGTCTCATTAGCCAAAGACGATGTGTGAGCGAAAAGGAGGAACAAAATGAATCAACGCCTCGTTTATGTCGTATCCGACTCGGGCGGGGAGACGGCTGAGCTTGTCGTCAAGGCGGCGGCCAGCCAGTTTTACGCCTCGCCGGTTCAAATCAAGCGCGTTCCATACGTAGAGGATAAAACGACGTTAGCCGAAGTGGTCGCGTTGGCCAAAATGAACCAAGCCATTATTGCCTTTACGCTCGTTGTTCCGGAAATGCGCGAATTTTTGCTTGCCGAGGCGGCGCGCGAAGGGGTGGTCGCTTACGATATCATCGGCCCGCTCATCGAAAAAATGAGCGGCTTGTTCCAGCTGACGCCAAGGTATGAGCCGGGCCAGGTGCGCGTGCTCGACGAAGATTACTTCAAAAAAATCGAAGCGATCGAATTCGCCGTCAAATACGACGACGGCCGCGACCCACGCGGCATTTTGCGCGCTGATATTGTGTTGATCGGCGTATCGCGCACATCGAAAACGCCGCTGTCGCAATACTTGGCGCATAAGCGGCTGAAGGTGGCAAACGTACCGATCGTTCCGGAAGTCGAGCCGCCCGAGCAGCTGTTTCAAGTCGGGCCAGGCAAATGCTTCGGTTTGAAAATCAGCCCGGACAAGCTGCTGTCGATCCGCCGCGAGCGTTTGAAATCGCTCGGCTTGAACGACCAAGCCATCTATGCGAACATGGATCGCATTAAAGAAGAGCTGGCTTATTTTGACGAAGTCGTAAAAAAAATCGGCTGCGATGTCATCGATGTAACGAACAAAGCTGTGGAAGAAACGGCAAGCATCATTATGAAAAAGTTGAAGTGTTAAGAACGTTGGATCCGCCTGTTTTGTCCGCACGATTTCCTGCCGGTAATCGTGCGCTTTTTTATGGCATACGTCCCTGAGTTATATTATAATAAAAAATTGTGGGAAAAATGACCCTGCATAGGTTTAGAGCGGGCATAAGGCGAGTAAACTATTTATAGCTGTTTGTCAAGGAAAACAAGGGAAAAGTTTTCGACAAAAACCGCCGGGCGCCCGAAAAAAAAGAAGGATTTTTGGGGATGATGTAGAATAATAGGGGGTGTGAAGCCTTCCCTTGCTTTAGGGGCCAGGTTGTCCGCTGCAACAAAGTCAAAAAAAATGAAATGTTCCCTTTGGCCTTGAAATATAATATATCGAAGCGCCCTTTCGCCAGCTTGACGCCGTTTGCTTTACGGAGGCGGCGGACGGATTGGGAGGGCCGGCTGTTGCGGGCAAGGGGGAAGGCAAAACGGAGGAATTGAAAAAATTTGTCGAAAGTAAAAGGGAAATCGGCTGACAGCCGAGAATAAATTAAATTATGATACGGGGTTGTTCGTATGGGACATCGCATTCCCGAAGAAACGATTGAAGCCATTCGCCGCGGCGTCGATATTGTGGATGTCATCGGCGAATACGTCCAGCTGAAACGGCAGGGCCGCAACTATTTTGGCTTATGCCCCTTTCATGGGGAAAAGACGCCGTCGTTTTCCGTTTCTCCGGAAAAGCAAATTTTCCACTGCTTCGGTTGCGGAGCAGGAGGGAATGCCTTCACGTTTTTAATGGACATCGAGGGCATTCCGTTTGTGGAAGCGGCCAAACGGCTTGCGGCCAAGGCAGGCGTCGATTTGTCCGTCTATGAGCTGGATGTTCGCGGGCGCGATGACGGTCAGACGGACGAGGCGAAGGCGATGACGGAAGCGCATGCCTTGCTGAAACGATTTTACCATCATTTGCTTGTTCATACAAAAGAAGGACAAGCCGCGCTTGATTACTTGCAGGCGCGCGGATGGACAAAAGAAACGATCGACCGGTTTGAAATCGGCTATGCCCCGGATGCACCCGATGCGGCGGCCAAGTTGCTGGAGAGCCATTCCTTTTCTCTTCCGATGATGGAAAAGGCGGGGTTGTTGACGAAAAAAGAGGACGGGCGATACGTCGACCGGTTCCGGAACCGCATTATGTTTCCGATCCACGACCACCGCGGCGAAACGGTGGGGTTTTCCGGCCGCCTGCTCGGCGAAGGGCATCCGAAATATGTCAACAGCCCAGAAACGCCCGTTTTCCGCAAAGGGGCGATTCTATACCACTTTCATGCGGCGCGGGTGCCGATCCGCAAGCGGCAGGAGGCGCTGCTTGTCGAAGGGTTTGCCGATGTCATTTCCGCAGCGCAGGCCGGCATCGATTATGCCATTGCGACGATGGGGACGTCGCTGACCGAGGAGCAGGCGCGCATTTTGCGCCGCCATGCGGACACTATAACGATTTGTTATGACGGCGACGGCGCCGGGATCGAAGCCGCTTGGCGCGCTGCTGAGCAGCTGAGCGCATTGGGATGCCGCGTCAAGGTGGCATCCCTTCCGAACGGTCTTGACCCGGATGAATATATACGTGTTTATGGCGGTGAACGGTTTGCTGGAGAAGTGGCTGCCGCCCGGCCGCTCGTGGCGTTTAAAATGGCGTATTTGCGGCGCGGAAAAAATTTGCAGGAAGAAGGCGACCGGCTCCGTTATATCGAGGAAGCGCTCCGAGAAATCAGCAAGCTGTCGAGCCCGGTGGAACAAGATTATTATTTGCGCCAGCTTGCGGATGAGTTTTCGTTGTCGCTTTCCGCTCTTCATGAGCAGCTGTCCCGCAGCCAGCGCGAGAGGACAAAGCCGCGGGAGGCGCCCGATGGGGAAACCGCGCGGCCGATGCTGGCGAAAAAGCTGCTGCCGGCTTTTCAAAATGCGGAACGGCTGCTGCTTGCTCATATGATGAGAAGCCGCGATGTGGCGCTGATCGTTCAAGAGCGGATTGGCGGCCGGTTTAACATCGAGGAGCATCGGGCGTTAGCCGCTTATATTTACGCCTTTTACGAAGAAGGGCATGAAGCCGACCCGGGCGCGCTCATCTCAAGAATCCCCGGCGAGTTGCAGCCGCTCGCGAGCGAGCTGTCGCTTTTATTGATCGCAGATGACGTTTCCGAACAGGAGCTCGAGGATTATATCAGGCATGTGTTGAATCGCCCGAAATGGTTAATGCTAAAGGAAAAAGAACAAGAAAAAACGGAAGCGGAGCGAAGAAAGGACTTTTTGACAGCTGCCCGCATCGCCAAAGAAATGATTGAAATGAAAAAAATGTTATCTTCCTCATAATATGGTGGTATGAGTTTTTAAAGGAGGTAATGAAATGGCCGAAAAACCAGCCCAATCAAAGCAGGCCGAGGCGGCTGCCGGCGAAACGCTGGAGCAGGTGAAAGAGCAGCTCGCTGAGCTCGGCAAGAAGCGCGGCATCCTCACATACGAAGAAATTGCCGAGCGGCTTTCCGGCTTTGATTTGGACTCCGACCAAATGGACGAATATTATGAATACTTGGCTGACCAAGGCATTGAAGTCATCAGCGAATCCGATTTGGAAGCCGATCCGGACATCGATGAGCTGGCCAAGGAGGAGGAATTCGACTTAAATGACTTATCCGTTCCTCCCGGCGTGAAAATCAATGACCCGGTGCGCATGTACTTAAAAGAAATCGGCCGTGTCCCCCTTTTATCAGCGGAAGAAGAAATTGAGCTGGCGAAGCGGATCGAGCAAGGCGATGAAGAGGCGAAGCGCCGGCTGACGGAAGCCAACCTCCGCCTCGTCGTCAGCATTGCCAAACGGTATGTCGGCCGCGGCATGCTTTTCCTCGATTTGATCCAGGAAGGGAACATGGGGCTGATCAAGGCGGTTGAAAAGTTTGATTACCGCAAGGGCTACAAGTTCAGCACGTACGCGACGTGGTGGATCCGCCAAGCCATCACAAGGGCGATCGCCGATCAAGCGCGGACGATCCGCATCCCGGTGCATATGGTCGAAACGATCAATAAACTGATCCGCGTCCAACGGCAGCTGCTCCAAGACCTCGGGCGCGAACCAACGCCGGAAGAAATCGCCGAGGAAATGGATTTGACACCGGAAAAAGTGCGGGAAATTTTGAAAATCGCCCAAGAACCGGTGTCGCTCGAGACGCCGATCGGCGAGGAAGATGACTCGCATCTTGGCGATTTCATCGAAGACCAAGACGCGACATCGCCATCCGAGCACGCTGCTTACGAGCTGTTGAAAGAGCAGCTCGAAGATGTGCTTGATACGCTGACGGATCGCGAGGAAAATGTGCTGCGTCTCCGCTTCGGGCTTGACGACGGACGGACGCGGACGCTCGAAGAAGTCGGCAAAGTGTTCGGCGTGACGCGCGAACGCATCCGTCAAATTGAAGCCAAAGCGTTGCGCAAGCTGCGTCATCCAAGCCGCAGCAAACGGCTGAAAGACTTTTTAGAGTAACCGGTTTGTTCGATAGTTTACTTCTTCGGAAGTAAACTATTTTTTCTTTCTTTATGGGAAAGGTGGTCTATCTATGAATCGGCAACGACGGGAAACGATCATCCAAGAAATCGAATATTGGAAACGTTCGCGCCTTCTGCCGGAACATTATTGCGACTATTTGCTCGCGTTGTACACGGAAGGAGACGCCCGTTCGCACGGACGACGGTGGCGCAGCTCGCTCGCCGCTGGTCTCTGTTTATTGCTTCCAGCCGCTGCTCTTGTCATTTATTTTACTGAATTGTCATTCGTTTTGCAAACACTCCTTTTGTCCCTTTTTTTGGCCGCGTGCCTCTTGCTCGTTTGGCGATGGCGGAAAGAGCGGCAGCTCCTTCATTTTCCGCTGATCGGCAGCGCGTGGCTGTTGCTTGTGGAGACGGTTGCTGTCAGCAGCCATTACTTTCCTGGCCAAACCGGTGCGCTTACGGTGACTGTGCTGGCGAACTGTGCCATTTGGCTTGCCATTGGCCGCCTGTTTCGCCTCCGTTACTTTTTTCTTTCTGCCGTTGTCGGTGGGGCGCTTATGGCGGTGGTTGTTTGGTGGCGATGAAGCCGGTTGTTTTTGTTTTGGAAACTTAGGGCTTTTCCTTGTCCGCTATTTACAGTAAAATAAAATTGTTTGCATCGTTCTTTATCATACATAAGGGAGGTAAAAGAGATGAACCGCAATCCGCTCATCCCGTTTTTCATCATTATGGCATTCGGGATTGTGCTGACGTTCGTCTTGTCGTTTAAAGGACTAGGCGATGCGAAGGAAATGGCCAAAGAGAAAAAAGGCGGCGAAAAAACGGAGCAGGCTGCTGAATTTAATCCGGAGCAGTTTTACCAACAAACGTGCGTCAGCTGTCACGGACAAAATTATGAAGGCGGCATGGGTCCGGCATTAAAAGGAGTTGGCGAACGGTTATCGGCGGACCAAATCAAAGATGTCCTGCAAAACGGCCGCGGCGGCATGCCGGGTGGGCTTGTGCCGGCTGACAACATCGACGCGATGACGAAATGGCTCGCCGGTTTAAAATAATGGATGGTGAACATCCCTTTGCTTTTGGCAGAGGGATGTTTTGTTTAGTACAATAGAGGCGCGCGACCTTGAGAACAGGAAAGGAGGAAGGAGCGGCCGCCTTCGCCCAGCGGTGGAAGGAAGGCGGGCTGCACCAAAGGAGCCATGAACGAGTTTCGCCTATCAAAGCGGTTGGCAACGGTCGCTTCCTTCATTCCGAAAGGAGCCGTGCTCGCTGACATTGGGTCGGATCATGCGTATTTGCCTTGCTATGCCTGCCTGCACGGGTATGTGTCAAAAGCCATTGCCGGCGAGGTCGCTGACGGCCCGATTCGCTCCGCGCAGCAACAAGTGGAAAAGACGGGGCTTTCCGACCGCATTTCGGTGCGCAAAGGAGACGGATTGGCTGTCATCGCTCCGGGGGAAGTGGATTGCATCACGATCGCCGGCATGGGCGGCTCCCTTATCACCCGCATTTTGGATGAGGGGAAAGAAAAGCTCGTCGGTGTCCAACGGCTCATTTTGCAGCCGAACATTGGCGCTGAACTGATCCGCCGCTGGCTCTTCGATCATGGGTGGGAGTTGATTGCCGAACGCATACTGAAGGAAGATGGGCAAATTTACGAAGTGCTTGTCGCCGAGCGCGGCGACGCCCGGCGGCCGTACCGCCATCTGGAGGCGGAATTGCTCCTTGGGCCGTTTTTGCGCCGGGAAAACAGCGAGGTGTTCCGCGAAAAATGGCAGCGCGAGCTTCTGCATTGGAAACGGATTATCGCCGATTTGGCGGAGAAAGGGGAAAGCGAGGCGGCTAGGGTGAAAATGCGCGAACTGGAGAAAAAAGTCCAATTGGTAGAGGAGGCGTTGCGATGAGCCGGGTTCCGTACGGTCATGAAGTTATTCAGCTTGTGGAACGGCTTGCCCCGAAACAGCTCGCCATGGAAGGGGACCGGATCGGCCTGCAAATCGGGACGTTGAACAAGCCGGTCCGGAAAGTGATGATCGCCCTCGACGTGCTGGAAGACGTCGTCGCCGAAGCCATCAATCAACGAGTCGATTTGATTATCGCCCATCATCCGCCGCTCTACCGCCCGCTTAAGCAGCTGTTGACGGACGACGGGCACGGGCGGACGATCGCGGCGTGCATCAAGCACGACATCGCTGTGTATGCCGCCCACACGAATTTAGACGTCGCATTTGGCGGGGTCAATGATTGGCTCGCCGAGGCGCTTGGTTTAAGCGAGACGGCGGTGCTCGTGCCAACATATACAGAACCGTTGAAAAAGCTCGTTGTCTACGTGCCGGCGAGTCATGCCGAGGCGGTGCGGGCGGCGTTAGGCGATGCCGGCGCCGGCCATATCGGACGCTACAGCCATTGCACGTTCAACAGCCACGGCATCGGAACGTTTTTGCCGGAAGAAGGAGCGCAGCCGTTTATCGGGGAACAAGGGAAGCTCGAAGAAGTGGAGGAAGTGCGCATTGAGACGATCGTTCCTGCTTCCTTGGAACGGAATGTCATTCAAGCGATGCTGGCTGCCCATCCGTATGAAGAAGTGGCCTATGATCTTTATCCGCTTGACAACGAGGGGCGCCGCTTTGGGCTTGGCCGCATCGGGAGGCTGCCGCAGCCGGTGACGCTGCGCGCCTTCGCCGAACAAGTGAAAACCGCATTTTCCGTCCCGGCCGTGCGCGTCGTCGGCCGGCTCGATGACCTTGTGCAAACCGTCGCCGTACTGGGCGGGGACGGGAACAAGTTTGTCGCTGCTGCCGCCTCGGCTGGAGCGGACGTGTACGTGACCGGCGATGTGTACTACCATACGGCCCATGACGCCCAGGCGCTCGGCTTGCGCCTTGTCGACCCGGGCCATAATGTTGAAAAAGTGATGAAGCAAGGATTAGCCCGCTATTTAATGGCAGAGCTCCGGAAGCGGCAGTGGGAAACGGACGTGATCGCCTCCAGCGTTCATACGGATCCGTTTCAGTTCATCTAAGCGGCAAGCGAAAAAGGCTGTTCCACCAGGCGGTTTTGCCGACTGCGGGACAGCCTTTGTTTATAAACGGGGCGAGCTGTTACTCGTCTTTCTTTGCTTTTACTTTTGGCAAAATTTTGTGCAGCGGCACTTTCCGCTCCCGCTGCCATGTCGCCGGGTCGTTCGGGTCAAATTGCTCGAGGAAGTCGATCACTTCCTTGGTGATCGGCGTTGGGGTCGAAGCGCCGGCGGTGACGGCGACTTTTTTGGCATTTTTTATCCAATTGATGTCGATTTCCGTGACATCCGCGACGCGGTACGCTTTCGTGCCGGCAATTTCTTCCGACACTTGGGCGAGGCGATTGGAGTTGTTGCTGCGCGGGTCGCCGACAACGATCGTCACGTCGGCGTCCTTTGCCTGTTCGGCGACCGCTTCTTGCCGGAGCTGGGTCGCGAGGCAAATTTCTTTATGCATTTCCACGTGCGGGTACTTTTCCTTCACTTTCGCCATAATATCGGCGACGTCCCACTGGCTCATTGTCGTTTGGTTCGTCACCATAAGGCGCTTGTTTTCCAACGCGAGCCGTTCGACATCGTCGACCGTTTCCACAAGGTGAATGCGCTCCGGATTGATGCCGACCGCTCCTTCCGGCTCCGGGTGCCCTTTTTTGCCGATGTAAATGATGTCATAGCCATCCGCGAGCTTTTGTTCGATCAAGCGGTGTGTTTTCGTCACATCCGGGCACGTTGCATCGATCGTGACCAGCCCTTTTTCGAGCGCCCGCTTTTTCACTTCCGGCGATACGCCGTGGGCGGTGAAAATGACCGTGCCGCGGTCGATTTTTTCCAAAATCTCAAGCCGGTTTTCTCCATCGAGTGTAATAATGCCTTCTTCGGCAAACGCATCGGTGACGTGTTTGTTATGGACGATCATTCCAAGAATATAAATGGGCCTTGGCAATGACGGATCCAAAGCCGCATTGCGGGCGATCACCATCGCATCGACAACCCCGTAGCAATATCCGCGCGGGGTGATTTTAATGACTTCCATCGTTTTCCCTCCCTGCCGCCGACCGTGCGGCGGTTGTTCACCTTTCATTATATCGGAGAGCGGAAGGGAAGACAAAGAATAATCGCCCCAAACGGCAACAAGCAGCGCTGGGGCGGAAAATGGCTATATATACAGCTTGGGGGTTGATGGTTTGGGTGCGGCTGGCGTGCGCTTTTCTGCTAGCTCTTCGCGCTTTGGCCGCGGAACGGGGCGTTTCTTGGCCGCCTGCCCTCCTGATTTTCGTTTCTCCTCTTCAGCCGGTGCGCGCTCCGGTTGGGTGGGGTTCTCCTCTTTTTTATCAGCTGGTTTCAACTCACGAAAAATGCGGATCATCGCCGGAAGATTGCGGATGAGCGGCCCGTACTGCTGCACCATTGGCATGACGTTTTGTGCGATGCCGAGCATTTTTTGCACGTTGTTTAACATGCCGATAAACCCGCTGCCTGTGTTGGCTGTTGTGGCGGCGTTGGCGGCTGTGTTTTGCAATAGCGGCATCCCCCATGGAGATGGGACCGCCGTTGGCGGCTGCCCGCGGGAAAATAAACGGGCTAGCAGGCCGCCTGCGCCGCCGGGGCGAGGGAACGGGGCCGGCATGCGGGCGAACGGGGCGGGCGGGGCACCGATGAATGGAGAAGGCATCATCGGGGGCCGGCTGTATCTCATGGCACTCATGACAGTTGCCTCCTTTCCACTGTGCGGATGAACAATCGTCCTCGTTCATACAATATGCGGGCGAGGCGGGAAAGGTTTTTCCCGCTGCCGTGGTCTTTAGTTGCGGCCGACCTCCGACATTCGCTATAATGGTGAAGCGAATGGAGCGGCTCAGGCAGAAGGGAGTTGTGGTGGAATGACGGAGACGCAGTTTGCCCGTTTTTCGTTTCAACCGTTTGTCATCGAAGCCATTAAGGCGCTTCGTTTTTATAAACCGACGGAAATTCAAGAACGCATCATTCCGGGGGCGTTGCGCGGCGAAAGCATGGTCGGCCAGTCGCAAACCGGGACAGGGAAAACGCATGCCTATTTGTTGCCGATCATCGAAAAGATCGATCCGGAGCGTGCGGAAGTGCAGGCTGTCATCACGGCGCCGACGCGCGAGCTGGCGACGCAAATTTATCATGAGACATTGAAGATTACAAAATTTTGCCCGAAAGACCACATGATCATCGCCCGCTGTTTCATCGGCGGGACGGATAAGCAAAAAGCGCTCGAGAAATTGACGGTGCAGCCGCACATCGTCATCGGCACGCCGGGGCGCATCAACGATTTCATCCGCGAGCAGGCGCTTGATGTGCATACGGCGCGCACTCTTGTTGTTGATGAGGCCGATTTGATGCTGGATATGGGCTTTCTCGTCGATGTGGACCAAATCGCCGCCCGCATGCCGAAAGAGTTGCAAATGCTTGTGTTTTCGGCGACCATTCCGGAAAAGCTGAAGCCGTTTTTGAAAAAATATATGGAAAATCCAACATTCGTCCAGGTCAAGCCGAGACAGGCGGCAAACGAAAACATCGAGCATGTGCTCATTCCGCTGCGTGGGCGCGAGAAGGCTAGGCTGCTTCATGATGTGCTTGTCAGCTACAACCCGTATTTGGCCATCGTGTTCGTCAACACGAGAAAGATGGCGGATGAAGTCGCCGACCTTCTTGCGGAACAAGGGCTGAAAGTCGGCGTGCTGCACGGCGATTTGACGCCGCGCGAACGAAAAAAAGTGATGAACCAAATCCGCGATCTCGAGTTTCAATACGTGGTCGCCACCGATTTGGCGGCGCGCGGCATCGACATCGAAGGAGTCAGCCATGTTGTCAACTACGAACTGCCGGATGATTTACAGTTTTACATCCACCGCGCTGGAAGGACGGCGCGCGCCGGCTACAACGGCATTGCGGCGACGATTTACGAGCCGTCCGACCAGGATGCGATCGCCCGCCTGGAGAAAATGGGCATTTCGTTCGTCCACCGCGATCTTGTGCGCGGCGAATGGAAAGAGCTCCCGCCATGGAACCGGCGGAGCAAGCGGGCGGGCGAAAAGAAAGACGAACTCGCGCCGGTGATCGCCAAGCTGAAAAAGGCGAAGAAAGTGAAGCCGGGCTATAAGAAAAAGCTGCGCGCCGAGCTCGAAAAGAAGAAAAAGCGGCTTGGCCGTTTCAAACAATTGTAGTCTTGGCCCGGAATGAAACGAAAAGGGAGAGAAGAGGATGCTAAAAATCGGTTCACACGTGTCGATGAGCGGCAAAAACATGCTGCTCGCCGCCAGTGAGGAAGCCGTTTCCTACGGCGCGAATACGTTTATGATTTACACGGGGGCGCCGCAAAACACAAGGCGCAAGGCGATCGAGGAACTCAATATCGAAGCCGGGCGAAAACATATGGCGGCGCACGGCATTGAGGAGATCGTCGTTCACGCCCCGTACATCATCAACATCGGGAACACGGTCAACCTTGATACGTTTGCGCTTGGCGTTGATTTTTTGCGCGCTGAAATCGAGCGGACAGAAGCGATAGGGGCGAGCCAGCTTGTGCTGCACCCGGGTGCTCATGTCGGCGCCGGGGCGGAGGCGGGGCTCCGGCAAATCATCCGCGGGCTGAATGAAGTGTTGACGCGCGGGCAGACCGTGCAAATCGCGCTTGAGACGATGGCCGGCAAAGGATCGGAATGCGGGCGGACGTTTGAGGAGCTCGCGTACATTATCGACGGCGTCGCCTATAATGATAAGCTGTCCGTTTGCTTTGATACATGCCATACGCATGACGCCGGCTATGACATCGTCAACGATTTTGACGGCGTCCTTGAGGAGTTTGACCGGATCATCGGTCTCGGGCGGCTGAAAGTACTGCACATCAACGACAGCAAAAACCCGCGCGGCAGCCGAAAAGACCGCCATGAAAACATCGGGTTCGGCCATATCGGGTTTGCTGCGCTCAATTATATCGTCCATCATCCACAACTGGAGGATATTCCAAAAATTTTAGAAACGCCGTATGTCGGTGAGGAGAAAAACAACAAAAAACCACCGTACAAGCATGAAATTGCGATGCTGCGGGCAAAGACCTTTGATGATCGATTGCTTGAGAAAATTGCAGCTGACGAGCAATAAAAAAGGGCGTTCCGCCCTTTTTTACTTTTTTTGCACAAATTGCAAAAACAGTTCGTTCGCTTTTTTGGCGATCTCCGGCGAGGTGATTTTCGCCAGCTCGCGCACCCATTTTTTCCGTTCTTGCGGATCGAAAACGTTGATATCATTCGTCCGGGCCAGATGGAGAATTTTTTTCGCCTGGCTGACGGTAATCGGCAGGCCGTAGTCCCGGCTGTAGGCCGCCAATTCCTCTGGGGTGATCGTTTTCAACTTTTGCTTGACAAGCTGTTGATAAAAATTCATTGCCACCGCCTCCTTCGTTCTCTTCCATCATATGGCGTGAACAGAAAAGGGGTGTATGATATAATGGAAATGAAAGCAAAGGGAGAAAGGGTGGTAATTTGGCGGCAAAACAGCATAAAAAGGAACCGTTGAACCATGTGTTGTACCGGGTGGTCATGATCGCCATCGGCGCGGCATTGGCTGCCTTCGCGATCGAGCGGCTGCTTGTTCCGAATAAAATGATCGATGGCGGCATTATCGGTGTTTCGCTCATCCTCGATTACTTGATCCCAGATGAATGGCGGCTGCTCAATTTTGCCACGCTTGTCATCCTCTTAAACGCCCCGTTTATGTATTTCGGCTACAAGCACATCGGCAAAACGTTTATGTTGTCGACGATTTTAGGCGTCGTCATTCTCGGAGCCGCTGAACGGGCATTTCATCATTTTTCCCCGCTGACGGCCGAGCCGATTTTGGCAACGGTGTTTGGCGGTTTGGCGCTTGGGCTTGGCGTCGGGTTGGTCATTCGCCATGGTGGGTCGCTCGATGGGACGGAAATTTTAGGAATTTTGTTGACGAAAAAAATCCCGTTTTCCGTCGGGGAGTTCGTCATGTTTGTCAACGTCTTTATTTTCGGCTGGGCGGCGTTTGTGCTCGGGGTCGAGGCGGCGATGTATTCGGTCATGACGTACTATATTGCTTCCAAGACGATCGACGCAGTCATCGAAGGGCTTGATGAGACGCGGGCCGCTTTTATTGTCACTGATTATTATGCGGAGATTTCGGACGCCATTTTGCACCGCCTCGGCCGCGGAACGACGAAATTGATCGGCAAAGGCGGCTACACCGATGAAGAAAAAGAAATTATTTATGCGGTCGTCACGCGCTTGGAAGTGACAAAACTAAAATCGATCGTCAATGAAATCGACCCGGATGCGTTCATCACCATTATGCCGACGCATGAAGTGCGCGGCGCCCGCTTTAAATCAGCGATTCATTGAGGTTTACAAAACGCGGATGGCGGGGTATACTTGCATAGTGAAGCAAATCAGAATGATTCTGAATTAGCAAGGGAGAACCGCCATGGAGAGTGGGCTTGTTTTGCAAATTGAGGATGTGTCGTTCCGCTATGAAAACGAGAACGTGCTTGAGCATGTTAGTTTAACGGTGCCGAAAGGAGCATTTTTAGGATTGGTCGGCCCGAACGGCTCGGGAAAATCGACGCTGCTCAAATGTGTGCTCGGCTTGTTAAAACCGAACAGCGGCCGCATTTTTTTGTTCGGCGAGCCGATTGAATCGTTTCGCGAATGGCATCGAATCGGTTTCGTGTCGCAAAAAGCGAACAGCTTCAACCGCAGCTTTCCGGCGACGGTTGAGGAAGTGGCGGCGAGCGGATTGACGGCGAAACGCGGCTTGTTCCGCCTGTTGACGAAAGAAGACCGGCGGGCGGTCACGGCGGCGCTTGAGGCTGTTGGGCTGAGCGAGTTGGCGAAGCGCAATATCGGCGAGCTGTCCGGCGGCCAGCAGCAGCGGGTGTTTATCGCCCGGGCGTTGGCGAGCCAACCGGATTTGCTCATTTTAGACGAGCCGACGGTCGGCGTGGATGCCCGCCATGTGCACGAGTTTTATGAGCTGCTTGGCGATTTGAACCGCCGCGGTTTGACGCTTATCTTAGTGACGCACGACATCGGGACGATTACGGAGCGGGTCACCCATATCGCCTGTTTGAACAGACGCCTCTATTTCCATGGAAAAGCGGAGGAGTTTGAACAGCTTGGCGACGAAGCCATTTCGCAGTTTTACGGGCATCCGCTTCACGTTCTCTCCCACGAGCACTAGAGGGGCCATATAAACGATTGACGTTGGAGGAATGACACGTGTGGGAAGCCTTATGGCAGTACGAGTTTTTGCGCAACGCCTTCTGGGCCGGGGTATTGACCGGATTTGCCGCGCCGCTGCTTGGCGTGTTTATCGTTGTTCGGCGGCTCTCGCTCATCGCGGATGCGTTGAGCCATGTCACGCTTGCCGGCATTGCCGCCGGGCTGCTGCTCGGGAAGTCCGTGCCGGCGGCAGCCGGATGGAACCCGCTGTACATCGGCATGGGCTTTTCCGTCATCGGCTCGCTGTTTATCGAAAAGCTGCGTGCTGTGTACCGGCATTATGAGGAGCTTGCCATTCCGATCATTTTATCGGCCGGCATCGGCTTAAGTGTGATTTTGATTTCAGCGGCCAACGGATTTACAACTGATTTGTTTTCGTACTTGTTCGGCAGCGTGAGCGCTGTCAGCCGCTCTGATGTCGGAACGGCGCTCGGCGTCGCGATTGTTGCTGCCGCCGTCATTTTCGCTTTTTACAAGGAATTGTTTCTTCTCTCGTTTGATGAGGAATATGCCCGCGTTTCCGGCGTCCGCGCCAAGCTCATTCATTTTTTGTTTATCGTGCTTGTCGCTCTCGTCATCGCGGCGTCGATGCGCATCGTTGGCGTGCTGCTCGTTTCTTCGCTCATGACGCTGCCGGTGGCCGCGAGCATCCGCATCGCCAAAAGCTTTAAACAAGCCATCGCATATTCCGTTTTCTTCGGGGAGCTTTCCGTCATCGTCGGCTTGCTGGTGGCATACGAACTCGATTGGGCGCCGGGCGGAACGATTGTCATGATGGCCGTGGCCATTTTGCTTCTCGTATTAGGATGGAAAAAATGGAGAAGGGGGCGGTCGCGATGAACGTCGGCGAAGCGTTGCAGTTAATGAAGGAAAAAGGGTTTAAATATACGGAAAAACGGAAACAAATGCTCGAGCTGTTTGCCGGCCGCGACAAATATTTGACGGCAAAAGAAGTGCTTGAGGCGCTTCGTCCCGCTTATCCGGGCTTAAGCGTTGACACGGTGTACCGCAATTTGTCGCTCTTTGCTGCGCTCGGCATTTTGGAGATGACCGAGTTGTCAGGAGAGAAACGGTTTCGGTTCGCCTGTGACGCCCGCCGCCATCACCATCATTTCATTTGCACCGAGTGCGGGAAAACAAAAGAAATCGATATATGTCCAATGGAAAGGCTGGCCACGCAGCTCGACGGCTACGAAATCGCCGACCATAAATTTGAAATTTACGGAACATGTCCGCAATGCCAAAAACATCTCCCGATATAAGACGGGAGATGTTTTTCTTATGGCGCCAAGCGCAGCTCGACTTCACGCTTGGCCTCGAGCCAATGCCGGACGCGGATGACATTGTCAGGAAGCGGGCCTTGGTTGTATGGCGTGTCAAACAAAATGACCGGGATGCCGCATGCTTCTGCGATCTCACAAGCGTTATCGTATTTATCTTCAAAAAAGGCGGCCAGCCTGTATTGGCGGACGGCGGCGATTTTATCGTGGGACCCGATCAGCTCAATATGGTGGTAATGGATGCCGTGCCGTTGAAACCAGCGTTCGGTGAGCTCGTACAAATGGCGGCCGCGGGCGCTGATGTAATACAGCTCGTATTTGTCTTTCCAGCTGTCAATCACCTCAAGCGCGTAGCGAGCCAGCGGCGCACGTTCGTAAATGCCCGCCTCATTTTCCGCAAGCCACCGGTCCATTTCTTCCTCCGTTGTCCCGTACAGCGGCGCCAAATTATATTGTGTAATGTCGCCTAATGTGAGTGGTTTGCCAAATGCCTCGTTTAAATACGGAATAAATGTGCTCGGACACGTCACCGTGCCGTCAATGTCGATCCCGAGCCGGTGTTTCATCGTCGCATCCCCCTTTTAGAAAATATTCACACTGATAAAATGACACCGGTTTCTCATACTAAGAATGCTCCTTACTTTAGGAAAGCGAGGGAAGCATATGGCAGATGACCGCGAGCGCACGTATAATGGAAGTTACGTGCAATCGATCGGAAAAGAGGAACCAGAACGCACTTTCATGGAAGAAACAGCGGCGGAAGTCGCTGAACCGATTCGCCGCCGCGACGAGCGGGATGAAGAACGCGCAGGCGGCGCCGGGCTTGGATGGCTCGCCCTGGCGTTGTCGATCATCGCCTTGTTTATTTGGCCGATTTTGTTAGGAGCCGCCGGCATCATCGTCGGTTTTATTGCACGCCGGCGCGGGGCGGAAACGCTTGGGGCTTGGGCCATCGGGATTGGCGTCATCGCCATTCTCGTCCGCCTGTTTATTATGCCGTTTTATACGTAAAAAAAGCGAGGGTGTCCCCAAGGCGGGGACGCCCTATTTTCGGCGTCCGCCCGTTGGCGCGCCCCGTTTATTCCGGGGCGCCGCTTTTCAGGGAGGCTTCTTTTTCCTTTTGTTTCGCAAAATATTCTTCCGCCAGCTTGTCGATTTCCTTTTTCAGCTCTTCTACCATTTGTTCTTCCGGTACTTTGCGGACAATTTTGCCGTGGCGGAACAACAAGCCTTCGCCGCGGGCGCCGGCGATGCCGATATCCGCCTCGCGCGCTTCGCCCGGGCCGTTGACCGCGCAACCGAGCACGGCGACTTTGATCGGCGCCTTAATTTTGGCGATATAGTCCTCGATTTCATTGGCGATGCTGATCAAATCGATCTCAATCCGCCCGCACGTCGGGCAGGAAATGAGCGTCGCCGCATTGGAGGCGAGCCCGAACGTTTTTAAAATTTCGCGCGCCACTTTTACCTCTTCAACCGGGTCGGCGCTTAACGAAACGCGGATCGTGTTGCCGATCCCTTTGCTTAAAATGGCGCCGAGTCCAACCGCGCTTTTGATCGTGCCGGAGAAAAGCGTTCCCGCTTCGGTGATGCCGACATGGAGCGGGTAGTCGAACGTGCGCGCCGCTTTTTCGTACGCTTCAATGGCGAGGCGCACATCGGACGCTTTCAACGAAACGATAATGTCGTGAAAATCGAGTTCTTCCAAGATGCGGATATGGTATAAGGCGCTCTCGACCATGCCGTCGGCTGTTGGATATCCGTATTTTTCTAAAATGCGTTTTTCCAGCGATCCGGCGTTGACGCCGATGCGGATCGGCACGCCGCGCTCTTTCGCCGCTTTCACGACCGCTTCGACTTTTTCGCGGCGCCCGATGTTGCCTGGATTGATGCGGATTTTATCGACGCCGCCTTCGATCGCTTTCAGCGCCAATTTATAGTCAAAGTGGATGTCGGCGACAAGCGGGATGTTGATTCGCTTTTTTATTTCCGGTATGGCCTCAGCCGCCCGCTCGTCCGGGCAGGCGACGCGGACGATTTGACAGCCCGCCTCCTCAAGCCGGCGGATTTGCGCCACCGTCGCCTCGACATCGTGCGTTTTCGTCGTCGTCATGCTTTGAATCGTTACTTCATTGCTGCCGCCGATCGTCAGCGGACCGACGCGGACGGGCCGCGTTTTTGAACGATGGATTATGTCACCCACGAACATTCGCTCCTTTAAACCAAATGCTGTCCTGCCCTAAGTTTATCAGTAGTGACAACACGTTAGCAAGAAATACACTACGCTTATTTTTTATATACTGGGATTTTATATACTTTTCCAATTTGAAGAGCGTTCGCCTTTGTGCCGGGATTCAGCTTCTCAAAGTCGCGGATCAACGTGTCGATTGAAACGGGAAGCGGCCCTTGCTGTTCACGCTCGGCAATGGACAAAAGGGTGTCTCCGGCTTTAATTTTAATCGTTTTGTAAGCAAGGCTGCCGATCGTCTCGTCGACGATCAGCGGGTTCGATGACGTCGGAAGCGTTCCGGTTGTCAAATCCCGGTAGGCGATGCAGCCGACAAGGATGGCGACACAAACAAGCAGCCACTTTTTCATGATTCCTCCACCGCTTTTTTTATGAAATGTATGCTTGTCCGCGTGAAATATGAGAACAATTCAAAAAAATTACAAAGTATTTACACGGGCTTAATAGTTGGCCGACATAATGGGAGAAGGAGGGGGACGAGCATGAAAAAAACACGAAGAGAGATGAAGTTGCAAAACCAGTTAATCATTTTATTTGTCGGCATTGTAGCCATCTCAGTTGGACTGGTTGGCGCAGTATCGTATGCGAAAGCCAAAAAGGAGACAATGCAAGCGATTGAGCAACGCCTTGAGCGGGAAACGGATATGATGTATGAACTGGTGCAAAACCTTTTATTTATGTACATAGGGGATCAAGAACAGTTTATGGAGCGTGTGAACGAGGGCGTCCGCAAGCAACAAGCCGAATTGATGCAAGATGGGATGCCGGCTGAATTTTTTCTCGTTGCTGAAACGGTTCGCCCATTCTACATAAGCCGGCGCTCACAGCTTTTGCTTCCGGAGACGCTCACCGAACATATGAAAAAGAAAAGAAATGGGATTTCCTATGCCGTTATAAATGGAAAAGATTATACACTTGTTTACCGGAATATACAGGAATTAAAAGGAATCTATGTTATTGCTGTGCCTACAAGTTCATACATGACGGCTGTGCGCCAAATGGCTGTTTTTATTTTGGCGGCAACATTGATCAGCGCATGTGCGGCCTCATTGGTCATCATCGCGTTTGTCCGAACGGTGATAGCACCTATCGTCAGCCTTCAGCGAGCGATGAAAAAGGTGGCGAATGGAGATTTGAGCAGCGACCTGTCCATCATTTCCCGCACCCGGGAAATTCAATCGTTGTCCGCCAGTTTCCAACAGATGGTTCGCAATATGCGGGAGATGATTTATCGCATATCGGTTACAACAGAACAGCTTTCGGATAAAGGCGAGCAATTAAAAACAGTATCTAAAAAGACAGTGGAGAGTAATCAGGAATTAATGGAAGCAGTCGGAATGGTGAAAAGCGGTGCTGCGGAAACGGCATCTTCTTCAGACGCAACGATTACCTTCTTTCAGCGAATGAAAGAGGATATGGTGCAAGTCACTGACCAGATGGAGATGATCCAAGAAAGCTCCCAACATATGAATACGGCTGCTTTGGAAGGGGGAAGACAAATTAAGCAACTGACGCAGTCCATTCAGGCACTCGAGCAGGAAATTGCCCAAATGGCCGGCGCCGTCAAAAAGGTTGAGAGCTACTCATCGTCCGTTGCCAACATCGTGCAAGTGATTCGCACGATCGCTGAGCAAACGAAATATCTTTCTTTGAACGCAACGATTGAAGCGGCGAGAGCAGGAGAAGCTGGAAAAGGGTTTGCTGTCGTGGCGAAAGAAATAAGGCGGTTAGCGGAGCAATCAGGAAAAGCGGTTGAGTCGATTGCGAAAACAACGGAAGAGATGGTCGATGTCATCATCGCGACAACGAAGCAAGGCATGCTCGTTTCCGAACGTTTTTCTACGTATATGCAGACAGCGTACCGCTCGAAATGTTCCTTCGAGGAATTGCTAAGGGAGATTGCAGTTGTGACAGAGAAGATCGAGGGTATGAAACGACATATGGGAGAGTTGGCAAATTCGGTTCCTCCGATGGAACAGGCAACCATTTCGTTCGTATCAACGGCCCAACAAACATTGGCAAGCGCTGAACAGATGCTTCATTCTTCCCACACACAAACAACAGATATGAAGGCGATGTATCGAATCGGGCTTGAGCTTATTGAGCTCGGCCAAACGTTGAGGCAAAGCGTGAAACAGTTTGAAACGGCCGGATAAAAAGCCGCCAAGGAACTCCTTGGCGGCTAGCTGTTTCGCTGGGCTGAGGCAGGAACTTCCTTCACCGCCAAAAAGAGAACGGCGAGCGAAACGAACCAATGGATAAAGGTGCTATACGGCACGATCGTTTGGACTGTTTCCATTAAAGCAAAAAAGACCGTCGACAGCGTAATCGCATAAGCCGACATGATCCATGTATGACGGTAGCGAAGCTTTTTGTCTAACATGCCGGCAAACATGAGGCCAAAGAAAGCGAGTAAGCAAACGCTGACGAATTTCCCCGCGCAAGCGAGCACATATAAAACAAGCCCGAAAAGCGGAATAAGAACCGGGAGAAGCGACTGCAAGCTGGCAATAAACACGCGCACGTCCTCATCAGTGATGGTTACGTCTGGAAACATGGCATAGCTGTAGTGCTGCGCCTGATAGCCGGCGACGAGCACAGCCTCATGTTTCAACAAGGCGATGGCATTCGGCAACCGTTCTACTTCCCGTCTCGTCACCTTACCCGTGCTGTCAAAAACGATCGTAAATCCACCTTGGTCAATATGAATCGGTTCAGCCGCCGCTGAGCGAAGCTCGCCGTTTTCAATCGAAAAGGGCGGGAGGTCGTTACGCAACAAAGCGCTTGTCGTGCGAATGCTCTCAGCTAGCGACGTTGAAGCATAGTAAAAAGTTGGGAGAACGGATAAAAGCGTCAGCAAAAACAAATAGCCAATTGTTTTTCCAATTCCTTGAAATCGAAAACGGGCGATGTCTTTGGGGGAATATAGGCTTTTCCATAGTTGGACGAATACATTCATCATGGCCACACCTTTCTTTTTCTCCATTTCCATTGTATATGCTGGAACAGGCGAATTCAACTGTGATCGTTTCCTGTTCATTGGTGGACAGGCAAATTCATTGAAACATTGTGGCAATTTTGGTAAGCTGATTTTGAACGGACGTGCAGCGTCCGCTTACATAATGCAAAAGAAGGAGGAGATTTAGATGCCATTTGAATTGCCAGCATTGCCGTATCCGTATGATGCCCTGGAGCCGCACATCGACAAAGAAACGATGAACATTCACCACACGAAGCACCATAACACATACGTTACAAATTTGAATGCGGCGCTTGAAGGGCATCCGGATTTGCAAAACAAATCGCTCGAAGAACTGCTCAGCAATTTGGAAGCCCTTCCGGAAAGCATCCGCACGGCGGTGCGCAACAACGGCGGCGGCCATGCGAACCACTCGCTTTTCTGGACGATTTTGTCGCCAAATGGCGGCGGCGAGCCGACGGGTGAGCTGGCTGACGCCATCAACAAAAAATTCGGCAGCTTCACCGCGTTCAAAGACGAGTTTTCGAAAGCAGCGGCCGGCCGTTTCGGTTCTGGCTGGGCATGGCTTGTCGTGAACAACGGCGAGCTGGAAATCACAAGCACGCCGAACCAAGACTCGCCGATCATGGAAGGCAAAACGCCGATTCTCGGCTTGGACGTTTGGGAGCATGCGTACTACTTGAAATACCAAAACCGCCGTCCGGAATACATTGCCGCATTCTGGAACATTGTCAACTGGGACGAAGTGGCGAAACGGTACAGCGAAGCGAAAGCGAAGTAATCAACAAAGCGGGGCGAAACAAAACGCTCCGCTTTTTTTCGACGAAGGGGGCAGGCAAAGGGAGCGGTTTTCGTTGCGCCGGGTGCATAGAGGCAGCGGAAATGGCCACACTACCGGATAGACGAAAAGGGGAGTTCGCAATGGCATTTTTCGAAAAATTGACCGGCCAAGAACAAGTAGGCCGTGATTTACTGCTGCTGCTTTGCATTGGAGGATTTTATGCGCTCGGTGTTTCCCTGTCGAACACGTTTGTCAACATTTATTTGTGGAAACAGACCGGCGATTTTCGCGATTTGGCATTGTACAACTTGGCGGTCGTCACGATGCAGCCGCTGACGTTTATCGTTGCCGGCCGTCTGGCGAAACAGATCGACCGCATTTTGATTTTACGGCTTGGCGTGTCATGTTTAGCCGTTTTTTTTGTCACGGTTTTGCTGGTCGGCTCCCGCGCCCATCAATATTTGCTCGTTCTCGGCGCGCTGCTCGGCGTCGGCTACGGTTTTTACTGGCTCGCTTTTAACGTGCTGACATTTGAAATTACCGAACCGGAGACGCGCGACTTTTTTAACGGTTTTTTCGGGGTGTTGACCTCATCAGCCGGTATGATCGGGCCGATTGCCGCCGGCTACATCATTTCGTCGCTGGCCGGGGCAAAGGGGTACACGGTGACGTTTTCGTTGTCGCTCGGTTTGTTTCTTGTCGCTGTGCTGCTCAGCTTTTTCCTTAAGCGCCGTCCGGCAGCGGGGAAATATTTATTTTTCCGCATTTTAAAGGAACGGAATGAAAACCGGAACTGGCGGCTCATTACGAACGCCCATTTTTTTCAAGGACTGCGTGAAGGCTCGTTCGTTTTTGTCATTTCCGTGCTTGTCTACGTCAGCTCCCATAGCGAATGGGCGCTTGGCAAGTACGGATTGGTCAATTCCTTCACATCGTTTATCGCTTATTACGTCGTCTCCCGGTTGATGAAGCGGGAATACCGGATGAAAGCCATTTTGTTGGGCGGTCTTTTGCTGTATGCAGCCATTTTTCTCATCGTCTTTCATCCTTCGTACCCGCGCCTTCTTCTTTATGCCGTCACGATTGCCATCGCTTATCCGATTTTGCTTGTTCCGTACTCATCGTTGACGTTTGACGTGATCGGGAAAAGCTGGAAATCAGCGGAAGCGCGCGTCGAATATATCGTCGTCCGCGAGCTGTTTTTAAACGCCGGGCGGATGGCATCGATTTTAGCCTTTTTGGCGGCGGTGACACTGTTTGGGGAAAAGATGGGCATTCGTATGCTCATGTTTGTATGCGGGGCTGGACATCTAGTGATTTACTGGTTCGTCCGCCGCATCCGCTTGACTGATGGCCATCCGGAGCGGGAGCGGCAAGGGCGGCTTTTGCTTCGGCCGAAGCTGGCCAATGAACGGGGCGGCCCGACAGCATAAAAGTCGCCCATGTTTTTCCCTAGCCAACCCCTTCTTTTTCTTTTACAATAGGGGGGAAAGGAGGGCCGGGGGATGAAACGGAAGAAACGGGCACAAGTGCCGATTCGGTTAAACATTTTGTTTTTCTTTGTCTTTTTGTTGTTTTCAGTGCTTATTTTGCGCTTGGGCGTCGTGCAAATTGTGTACGGAGAGGACTACCGCCGCGAAGTGGAGCGAACGCAGGATGAAATCGTCAGCACGCCGGTGCCGCGCGGCAAAATTTACGATCGATTCGGCCGCGTGATCGTCGACAACACACCGCAAAAGGCGATTACGTACACGCGCTCCAAAACGACACAGCCGGAAGAAATATTGGACATAGCAAGGAAACTTGCCCAATACATCGACATTCCCGATGCTGAGAAAAAAGTGACGGAGCGCGATATGAAAGATTATTGGATTTTAACGCATCCGAAAGAAGCGAAACGGAAGGTGAGCGAACAAGAACGGAAAAAGCTCGCTGATCAAGGATTGACGCAAAAAGAGATCGACAAAAAAGTGTACGAGTGGACGCTCGATCGCATCACCAAGCAAGATTTGGCGCAAATTTCGAAAGCAGAGCTTGAAGTGATCGCCATTAAACATGAGATGGAGAGCGGCTACGCCTTGACGCCACAGACGGTCAAAAGCAAAGGAGTGACCGACCGCGAATATGCGGTCGTCAGTGAGCATTTGGGCGAGCTGCCCGGCGTCAATACGACCGTTGACTGGGACCGGAAATACGTGTATGACAACACATTCCGCTCCGTGCTCGGCAGTGTGACGGAAGAAGACGAAGGCGTCCCGCGCGAACGGCTCGATTACTTTTTAGCCCGCGACTACAGCCGCAATGACCGCGTCGGCAAAAGCTATTTGGAGATGCAGTATGAAGAAGTGCTGCACGGCAAAAAGGCAAAAGTGAAAAACGTTGTTGACAAATCGGGCAATGTCATCTCGGTTGAGCAAGTGTATCCAGGCGAGCGCGGCAAAGATCTCGTGTTGACCATCGATGCTGAATTGCAGCAAAAAGTCGAAGAGATCATTCAGCAGGAGATTCTGGCGACGAAGCGCAAAGGCCGATCGCCGCTCTTGGACCGGGCGTTTGTCGTCATGATGAACCCGAAGACGGGCGAAGTGTTGGCGATGGCTGGAAAACTGCTTCGCGATGGCGAGTTTGTCGACTTTGCCATCGGCAACATTACGTCTGCTTATGCGATGGGATCGGCGGTAAAAGGCGCGACCGTTCTCACCGGCTTTCAAACGGGCGTGCTCCATCCGAATACGTATATTAAGGATGAGCCGCTTTATATCTACCGAACTCCTGAAAAAAAATCATGGAAAACGATGGGGACGATCAACGAGCTGACGGCGCTCAAGCAGTCGTCGAACGTCTATATGTTTAAAACAGCGATCGCCATCGGGGGCGGTGTGTATCGTCCGCATCAGCCCCTTGACATCAATCCGGCCGCGTTTACGACGATGCGCCATTATTTCAGCCAATTCGGATTGGGTGTGAAAACCGGCCTCGACTTGCCGAACGAATTGAGCGGTTTTCAAGGGCAAAGCAAACTGCCAGGATTTCTGCTTGACTTGGCGATCGGCCAGTACGATATGTATACGCCGATGCAGCTGGCGCAATACGTCTCGACGATCGCCAACGGCGGCTATCGGATGAAGCCGCAACTCGTCAAAGAAATTCGTGAGCCGTCCATTGACGGAAAAGAACCTAGCCGCGTCATCAAACGGTTCGAGCCGATCGTGTTAAACCGCGTCGATATGAAGACGGAATACATTGAGCGCGTGCAGGAAGGGTTCCGCCGCGTCATGCAAGAGCCGGGCGGAACGGCGTATGCGTATTTCGCCGGCGCTCCGTACAAGCCGGCCGGGAAAACAGGGACGGCTGAAGCGTTTTACGACGGGCCGATCAAAAGCCGCCGCAATGACTCGACCTACAATTTGACGCTTGTCGGCTATGCGCCGTATAACGATCCGCAAGTATCGTTTGCGGTCGTCGTCCCGTGGGCGACGCAAGGGGAAAGTGATGGCATTAACAACCGCATCGGCCGCCGCATTTTAGATGCGTATTTTGAATTGAAAGTAAAGAGGGCCAATGGAGAGAAGGCGGCTTCAGAAACAAATGAGCAACAATAAACTGGGCTGATTCGACAGGCGGTTTCCCTGTTGAATCAGCCTTTTTATTGAATAAAACAAAGGTGAATAAGCGAATAATAAATACATCCAATTCGCTATTTAACTTGTGCGTGCGGTCAATTTCATTCCTATTTTTCATACAAAAGATAAAGATTTAATTAGGTACCATTTGTCCGAGCCGGACAGTAACGCGGTCGGAATGTTTACACAATCTTAACATTCCGTTTAAACCTCGTTAATAGCCGCCATTTATGATAGGACATGTAAGGAGAAAACGAAATGGGCAGGGGGAAAAACGATGAACAAGTGGAAACGGCTCATGTTATCCGGGGTGCTCAGCGGGGTGATGGTAATCGCTGCTGCCTGTGGCGGAGGCAACGGAGCAGAGGAAAATGACGCCAACGGTGAGTCCGCAGCGAACGAACTGTCGGGCGAAGTGATCATGGATGGCTCCTCGACCGTCTATCCGATTGCGGAGGCAGCCGCTGAAGAATACATGGCTGAACAGCCGAACGTGAAAGTGTCCGTCGGTATGTCGGGAACGGGCGGTGGATTTGAAAAGTTCACGAAAGGGGAAACGGATTTTTCGAACGCTTCCCGTCCGATCAAAGAGGAAGAGAAACAAGCGGCCGCTGCCAACGGCATTGAATTCCAAGAATTTCAACTCGCTTATGATGGCCTTTCTGTCGTTGTCAACAAAGAAAACGACTGGGTTGACTACTTGACGGTCGATGAGCTGAAAAAAATGTGGACGGAAGATGGCACGGTGAAAAAATGGTCGGACATCCGCCCAGGATGGCCGGATGAGGAAATTAAGTTTTTCTCGCCGGGTCATGATTCCGGGACGTATGACTACTTTGATGAAGTGATTTTGGAAGGAAAAGAACTGGTCAAAACGGCTCAACTTGCGGAAGACGACAATATTCTCGTTCGTGGGGTTGAAGGAGATCAATACGCGATCGGCTACTTCGGCTATGCGTATTACTTGGAAAATAAAGATAAGCTGAAAGTGGTTCCGATCGATGGTGGCAACGGTCCGGTCGAGCCGACGAACGAGACGATTGAAACAGGAAAATACACTCCGCTTTCGCGTCCGCTGTTTACGTATGTGAACGTCAAATCGCTGAAAGAAAAACCGCAAGTGTATGACTACATGGAATTCTTGATGGAAACAGCCGGGGACTTGGCGGAAGAAGTTGGTTACGTCCGCCTGCCGGAGGAAAAGTATAAAGAACAGCTTGAAACGTTGAAAGGATTGAAATAGGTTTCGTCAGGCCGGCGACAAGGGATGTCCGTCGGCCTAGACTTGTGACTGCGGCTGGAATATGTCGGAAAGGAGTTTTCGTTTTATGGGGATTCCAACGAAGAAAGAACAGCAGTTATCGGTGCGGGAGATGATTGCCGAAAACCAAACGCGGCAACATTGGCCGAAAAGGATGGAAAAGCTCGCGCCGAAGTTTCTCTTTACATTGGCGGCGCTCTCCGTGCTCGTAACGCTCGGCATTTTGTTTACTCTTCTTTTTGAGACGATCGAATTTTTCCGCCGTGTATCGATTGTTGAGTTTGTCACGAGCAAAGAGTGGCTTCCGTGGAATGAGGAGCATGGATCGTTCGGCGTCGCTCCGCTTGTGACCGGCACGCTGCTGACGACCGGTATCGCTATGCTTTTGGCTGTTCCGGTTGGACTCGCTTCGGCTATTTATTTGAGCGAGTATGCGTCGGAGCGGACGCGCCGAATCATCAAGCCGGCGCTCGAAGTGCTTGCCGGCATTCCGACGATCGTTTACGGATTTTTTGCGTTGACGATCGTGACGCCGTTATTGCAAAAGGTTATTCCGGATTTAGAGATTTTTAATGCGCTCAGCCCGGGGCTCGTGATGGGGATTATGATCATTCCGATGATCGCCTCGCTGTCAGAAGACGCGATGAGCGCGGTGCCGAACTCGATTCGCGAAGGCGCTCTTGCCCTTGGCGCCACAAAGCTTGAAGTGGCGCTTAAGGTCGTGCTTCCCGCCGCTGCTTCTGGAGTGATCGCTTCATTTATTTTAGGCATTTCCCGGGCGGTTGGTGAAACGATGATCGTCGCGGTGGCTGGCGGATCATCGCCGGAATTTACATTTGATGTGACGAAATCGATTCAAACATTAACTGCCTATATCGTCCAAGTGACAACGGGCGACGCCGGTTACGGGACGACGATTTACTACAGCATTTATGCTGTCGGGATGACGCTGTTTGTTTTTACATTGCTTATGAATATATTGGCGCAATACATTTCCCGCCGGTTTAGGGAGGAGTATTGAAAACGATGGAAAACAAAATGGACAAACCGCTCGTTTGGAAGCGAATGAAAGGAAGGCTGGCGCAAAACACCATCCTGCAAGCCATCTTCTTTTTTGCGACCGTTTTTGGACTGATTGCTCTTATGCTGTTATTATCCCGTGTTATTATGCAGGCGATCGGCTGGCTGGATGGCGACTTTTTAAACAGCTTTCCTTCGCGCCGGCCGGAAGAGGCTGGGATCAAATCCGGATTGGTCGGCTCCCTCTGGCTGATGGCAATCGTCGCACCGGTTTCGTTTGTTTTGGGGGTCGGGACGGCCATTTATTTGGAAGAATACGCGCGCAAAAACCGTTTCACCGCTTTTATTCAAACGAATATTTCCAATCTGGCCGGTGTACCGTCGATCGTGTTTGGCTTGCTCGGGTTGACGATTTTCGTCCGTGAGCTCGGGCTCGGGCGCAGCGTGCTTGCAGCTGGATTGACCATGAGCTTGCTCGTTCTTCCGGTGATCGTCGTCGCGGCCCAAGAAGCGATTCGTGCCGTTCCTCAGCAGTTGCGAGAAGCGTCGTATGCCATGGGGGCGACGAAATGGCAAACGGTTTGCCGGGTTGTGCTGCCGGCGGCGCTGCCGGGGATGTTAACGGGGGCGATCTTGGCGCTCTCCCGCGCCGTCGGGGAGACCGCTCCGCTCGTGGTGCTCGGCATTCCAACGTTTATCGCCTACTTGCCGAGCGGCGTGTTCGATACGTTTACCGTTATGCCGCTGCAAATTTACAACTGGACAGGACGGCCGCAAGAGGAGTTTCAGCATGTAGCGGCTGCCGGGATTATCGTCCTGCTCGTCTTTTTAATTTTGATGAATTCGGTCGCGGTGTTGATTCGCAACAAGTTTCAAAAGCGGTTTTAACGCAAAAATTTCGGGGAAGAGCGAAAGGAGACCAATCAGATGATGGCAACAAAAACAAAGAAAACAAAACTCTCACCGTTGGTCGAACCGTCTGCGGCAACGCCGGCGGTCGAAGATGTTGCAACAAAAGGCGTTGTGTACGAGACAACAGATTTAAACTTATGGTATGGTGAACATCATGCGCTGAAGCACATTCATTTAACAATTTATGAAAATGAGGTGACGGCAATTATCGGGCCGTCAGGATGTGGAAAATCGACCTATATTAAAACGTTGAACCGAATGGTCGAGCTCGTGCCGAACGTCCGCATTGCCGGCCAGCTCGTCTACCGCGGGCGCAACATTTTTGACCCTTCCTATCCGGTTGAACAATTGCGGACACAAGTCGGCATGGTGTTTCAAAAGCCGAACCCGTTCCCGAAATCGATTTACGACAATATTGCGTACGGTCCCCGCATTCATGGCATCCGCAATAAAAAAGTGCTCGACGAAATTGTCGAAAAAAGTTTGCGAGGGGCGGCGCTTTGGGATGAGGTAAAAGATCGGCTGCACGATCATGCCTACGGGTTATCAGGCGGACAGCAGCAGCGATTGTGCATCGCCCGCTGTTTGGCGATTGAGCCGGACGTTATTTTAATGGATGAACCGACGTCGGCGCTCGATCCGATTTCCACGTTGAAAATCGAGGAACTTATTCAAGAATTGAAAAAACAATACAGCATCATTATCGTGACCCATAACATGCAGCAAGCGGCCCGCATTTCGGACAAAACAGCGTTTTTCTTGAACGGAGAAGTGATTGAATACGCAGAGACGAACAAGCTGTTTTCCAATCCGGCCGACCAGCGTACAGAAGACTACATTACCGGCCGTTTCGGATAAAAAACAAGGGAGGAAAGCCTGAAATGCGTGAAACGTTTGCTGATGACTTGCGAGCGCTGCACAACAAGCTGGTTGAGATGGGGCGGTTAACAGAAGTGGCATTGCAACAGGCGATTGACGCGTTTCAAACACAAAACAAACATTTGGCGATGGCCGTCATTGACGGAGACGGCTCGATTGACAAGCTCGAAGAAGAAGTGAACGACTTTGCGTTGTGGCTCATTGCGAAACAGCAGCCGGTCGCGACCGACTTGCGCCGCATCATCGCCGCGATCAAAATCGCGGGCGATATCGAGCGGATCGCCGATTTTGCCGTTAATGTCGCCAAGGCGTGCATCCGCATCGGCGGCGAGCCGTTCGTCATCGACATCCGCCCACTAGTGTCGATGCACCAATTGGCGGCAGACATGGTATCGGCGGCTATGACGGCGTACGATCGGGAAGATGCATCGCTGGCTGCACAAATTGCCGATATGGATCGTCAGGTTGACGAGCGGTACGGGGAGATGATGAGAGCGCTGCTTGAGATGGAGAAAACAGATAAAGAGGCGCTGGCGCAAATGAACGTGCTGGCTCTCGTCGCCCGGTATATTGAACGGACGGCGGATCATGCGACCAACATCGCCGAGCATCTCCTTTATCTCGTCAAAGGGAAGCATTATGATTTGAATGATTGATGCAAATACAAAGAAGGAGGCAGTCTTTTCATCATTTGCCTCCTTCTTTCCGTTATGGTTTAGCAATCAAGCGGCTGATTGCCGCATAATCCATATCGCTTCGCACGTTATAGGCGCCGGGGCGGATCGAGCGCGTCAGCCCGTGCTGCTGCAAGTACTCGCGAAACGTGCGAGCGCTTTGAATAATGCCGGCAGCCTCAAGCTCTTTGGCGAACGTTTCCGGAGTGTCGCCTTTTTGGATGACAAGGCGGTATATGTATACTGTTTTCGCCGGTTGCGCAGCCGGCTGTTCAGCCGACGTTTGCCGGTCGCGGCGAAGTTGATCGTATTCGCTTTTCGCAATGGCAACAAGCCCGCGTTGTTCGAGAAACGCCTGCACTTCCGCTTCCGTCGGCGCATCGGGGGCGGAATGATAATACGAGACACCGATGAATGACGTGGCAACAAGCAGGCCGAGAGCAAAGGCGCGCATCGTCCGTTTCTTCATCGCAGCAATCTCCTCACGATCCGCTCGACCTCGGCAACCGTCAAACCGGTCTCTTGCGCAATCTCTTCGAGCGGAAATCCTTGTTTATGCAAAAAGAAGATGCGCCGCTCGGTGTCGGAAAAAGGACCGCGGCGGGGCGGGCGCCGGCGCTCAGGGATGAGCAGTTCCTCCTCGATGACTTGCAGCCGTTTTTTCATTTGATACGTTTCTTGCGCCAACGAGACAGCCAGCTGGTCAATTTGTTCTTCGAGCGGCTTCCATTCGTCTTTGGCGAAAAAGGAAAGGACAAGCAAAAGAATCGATAAGGCCGCCAAGGCGATGATCATGTATTCTACCATCATGAATCCCTCCTCTTTTCACTATATCATATCGTATTCTATTTGTGGCCGGTCTTGTGGAAAAAGATAAAATGGAGGGAAATGAAATTTAGAGGTGGAAATCGTCGCAGAAAAATGCTATCATAGAAAGGTCTGATTATATAAAGCACGTTTGGAGGGAAAAAGGATGCGTGTGAACATTACACTGGCATGCACAGAATGCGGCGAACGCAACTATATTACGTCCAAAAATAAACGCAACAACCCGGAACGTCTTGAACTGAAAAAATATTGCCCGCGGGACCGCAAAGTTACGTTGCACCGCGAAACGAAGTAAGCAGTAGGAACGCCATTCCTGCTGCTTTTTTATCTTTCGGACAGAGAGGGGAGCGACGATGGACCGCAAACGGGAACTGCGCCGTCATATGCTCAGCCGGCTTCGGCAGCTTCCGGCGCCTGAAAAACGAGTTTGCGACCGGCAAATTGCCGGTTATTTATATCAATGGACGCCGTGGAAACAAGCCCGGGCGATCGCCATCACGGTGGCGCGGGAGACGGAAGTGGATACGGCGCCGATCATTGAACAAGCTTGGAGGGAAGGAAAAAAAGTCGGCGTGCCAAAATGCGACCCAGCGGCGAAAACGATGACGTTTCGGCGGATCGTGTCGTTTGCCCAGCTTGAAGAGGCGTATGCCGGGCTGCTTGAGCCGATCGAGGAACAAACGACGGCGATGGATCGCGAGGAGTTTGATCTCATTATTGTTCCAGGAGTGTGTTTTGCCAAAAATGGCTTTCGGATCGGCTACGGCGGCGGGTATTATGACCGGTACTTGCCGGGGGCGGCGGCAGTGACGGCGGCGCTTGCCTATTCGTTTCAAGTGGTGGACGACATCCCAGCAGAAGAACATGACGTGCCGGTAGAGTTCATTATTACCGATAAAGGGGTCATTCGCTGTGAGCGGTGAATGGGCGTATATTGCTGCATCCGCCATCGCAGCCGGCGGCGGGTGGCTGCTGCGCTTGCTGTCCGCCTCGGGAGCGGCGGCGACCGTTGTTGTCGGCGCCTTGGTTGGGTATGGTTTTTCATGGAGCGGGCTATGGTTGCTGGGATTATTTTTTGCCAGCTCCAGCTTTTTCAGCCATATCGGGAGGCGGAAAAAGGAGAAACTCGCCGAAAAGGTGGCAAAAGGGGGGCGGCGCGATGCGGTCCAAGTGCTGGCCAACGGTGGAGTGCCGGCTGCGCTCGGACTGCTGGCGGCGCTGCTCCCTGACCCGGTTTGGAACGAGCTGTTCGTCGTCGCGGTCGCGGCGGCGAACGCCGATACATGGGCGTCGGAAATCGGTGCCTTGAGCCGGCGTCCGCCGCGGACATGGCCGAGTTTTCAGTCGGTCGAGGCCGGCACTTCCGGAGCGGTGACGCTCCTTGGCACGGCCGCTTCCCTTGCTGGGGCGCTGTTCATCGCCGCCAGCGGCGCGTTGCTCCTTCCCGCTGCACCGTGGCTCCCCCTTGCACTGTTCGGCTGGTTTGGCAGCTGGCTGGATACATGGCTTGGCGCCGCCTGGCAGACCGTTTACCGCTGTCCGGTATGCGGGATCGCCACCGAGCGAAAACAGCATTGCGGGCGGATGACCGTTCAGGTGAAAGGATGGCGCTGGCTTGACAACGATGCCGTCAACGTCTTGTCGGCTGCCGGTGCGGTGCTTGCCGCCGCCCTTGTGCTGGGGCGTTAGGCCGTCTGCTTCATAATTAAGGGGAAAAAGGGAAAAAAGAATAACGAGCATGTCATATGATGAAGGGGGAACACCAATGAACAAATGGTCGTACTCGCTGTTGGCGGTCGCAGCCGGATGGCTCGCCTATCGTTATCGTTACCGAATGGCTGACTGGGCGTTGCGCATTCCGCCGCTGCGAAAGCAGCTTGTTCGCTTTGCGCTCAACATTCCGGCGGTGCGCAACGCGGTTGTGTCGCAAATGTTGCGCTAGAGAGGCGGTGGCCGGCTGGCCGTTTTATGATGCCGCGAACGGGAAGCTGGCCACCCTTATCGTCGATTTCAAAGCGGGCGGGTGGAAAAAGCGCGCCTGGGGCGGGAACGGCACAGCCTCCCTCTGGATTGCGCTGGATCATCCAGACAGCCGGAGCTTTGCTGTCCGCCGGGTTCGGCCTGCCGGAGAAAGGGAGAGGAGAACATGGTTGGAACGATGGATGTATTGTTTTGGCAGCTTGTTCATCTTTTGCTTCGCGGCGGTTACCGCATCGCGCGGATGGCCGAACGCGGGGATGAAGTATGGCTCGAATCGGCCCGCTGGCGGCGGCCGACACTCATCCGCCTCGTCCGCGCCGATTTCGACTGGAGTCGGTCGCTGCGTCTTGATATGGAATATACGTGGCAATTCATTCGGCGGATGGACGGACGGGCAACCGGCAGAGGAGGCCAGGTTGTCAACGTATACATCATGGCGTATCCGCCGGTTGATGACTGGGAGTTTCTCATTGACGAACCGCTGCCGCTTTTAGGGACGGGCGATGGCGCGTTTCATACGCTTCTCATTCATAGCGGCAACATCAATGACATGCTGCCGCGGCTCGAGGAGATGACCGGGGCGGCGCTCCGCCCGGCTCCATCTGCGGAAGAGGAAGACCCGTTCGCCGCCGCCGAGCGTTTCAAACATCAAGTGCTGACGGAATGGCGCCGCCAACGGGAGGAAGAGCGGCGCATTTTTGAATACGGCAGGCCGGTGTTCACTCGGCTGCTGATGATCGTGCAAGTCGCTATGTTTTTTGTTCTCGAGTGGAGCGGTGGCAGCACGGACCCCAACGTCTTGATCCGGTATGGCGCCAAATTCAATCCGCTCATTGAGGCGGGGGAATGGTGGCGATTTTTGACGCCGATGTTTTTGCATATCGGGTTTTTGCATTTGTTGACGAACACGTTTGCGCTGTATTATTTAGGGACGACGACAGAGCGGTTGTACGGTTCGCTTCGCTTTTTGATCATTTATGCAACGGCTGGTTTTTTCGGAACGCTGTCGAGCTTTTTGTTCACTCCATCGATTTCGGCCGGGGCGTCCGGCGCCATTTTCGGATTGTTTGGGGCGCTTCTTTATTTTGGGACGGTTTACCGGCATCTATTTTTTCGGACGATGGGCATGAACGTAATCAGCTTAATCGTCGTCAACCTGCTGTTTGGCCTGCTTGTTCCCGGCATTGACAACGCCGGCCATATCGGCGGGCTTGTCGGCGGCTTTCTGGCAGCGGGTGCTGTCCATTTGCCGAAGCAGACCGCTTCGGGGCGGCAGGCCGGCGCATTGGCCGCCGCGTTGTTATTGGCAGCGTCCGGCTTATGGCTTGGTTTCCGCTAAGGAACTTGGATGAGCATGACTTTGTCTCCATTTTTCGCTTCAAGCAAAACAAGGATTTGACCGTAATCTTTCCGGATCAAAATAAGGGGCACCGTGCTGCCGATCGGCGAGAGGATGGAGCCATCCTCTTTTTTTATGCCGAGAACGTACGACTTATAGATCCCCTCCCATAGGCGGCCGATGATCGTCTGTGTTTTTGTCATCGACAAGCCGGGCAGCGGTTGTTCCGTATAAGCGACAAGCTCCGGCAAATAAAGGGCGTAGTAGTCTTCTTTCGATAGCGAAAAATGGGAAAGCAGCTCGTCCGCCTTATGGCGGAGAAATTCGTTCGTTGCCTTGTTCAAGACGCGCTGCCATTCGCGCTCGGCGCCCGTTTTCGGCCGGCGGAATGATGCGAGCGGATGGTATGGCGAGTCGATGACATACAAATACGCGCTTGACATCGTTTGGCTGCTTGTGATCGTTTCGCCCCTGTGCAGTTCACCATGATGGAACGAAATGGCTTGGAAAAAACGGCTGTCATGCATAATTGCTGTTTTTTCCATGGCGATCGTTCCGGTGTTCGTCTCCCATCGGGACAATACATCAACCAATCGGCCGTCAGCAAACAGCAATGAAACGTCTTGCCGCAAATAGGCGCGGCGGTTCAGCGTGGAGACAGTGGACCAACGCAGCGAATAGCGCCCGCGCTCTTTGTTTGTTGCAAGCGCAAGAGTGGTTTTCGCTTCGGTGAACACCGCCTCGCGGTCAAGCGGGAAAAATTTAATCGTTTCCTCGGTGCGCTGACGCTCCCACCACGAAAACAGCGCAGCTATAGCGGCGAGAAAAAACGCTGCTCCTACGGCGGCCAACAACCATCGTCTCATGGCATCCTCCCTGAGCGGACAAGTTTCCACCAATATATGCATAGAAAGGGACATTTATGTATGAATTTCCTGCTGGTTGTCTATGATGGGGAGTATACAGTGACACGAGATGCAGGGGGATGGCGATGGACAAACGTGTGCCGAAACGGCCAGCTTCATGCCGTCTCCAAGACAATGCGGCTTACTTAGCCGAGCGGCTTGGGGTCGGCAAAAGCTTTGATGTCATCCGCCTCGACGTCGAGTATGGCGGCCGGGCGATGGCATTGTTTATGATTGACGGGTTTGTGAAAGACGATATTTTGCATTATTTAATGAGAAATTTGTCCCATCTAGACGAGGGTGAACTGGACGCTGATCCGCTCGAAAAACTGTTAAAAAGGCATCTTCCTTATGTAGAAATCGGGCAAACGAACGATCTCGAGGAGGCGGTCGCCGCCGTGCTTGCCGGACCGACGGCGCTCGTCGTTGATGGCGTGGATCGCATCCTTTTAATTGACGCCCGCACCTATCCAGTGCGCGGCCCGCAGGAGCCGGACACTGAGCGGGTAGTGCGCGGGGCGCGCGACGGGTTTGTGGAAACGATCATCTTTAATACGGCTCTCATCCGCCGCCGCGTCCGCGACCCGTCGCTGCGGATGGAATATGTACAGGTGGCGCGCCGCTCGAAAACGGACATTTGCATTTGCTATATTGAAGAAATTGCCGACCCGGAACTTGTCCGCCGCGTCCGGCAGTCGATTTCCGCCATCGATACGGACGGGCTCGTGATGGCGGAAAAGACGGTTGAAGAGTTTATTTCCGGGCGGCATTGGAACCCGTACCCGGTCGTTCGTTATACGGAGCGTCCTGATACGGCGGCCGCCCATTTGTACGAAGGGCATGTGCTCGTCATCGTTGACGGGTCGCCAAGCGTCATGATCACCCCGGCAACGTTTTGGCATCATTTGCAGCATGCCGAAGAATACCGGAACAAGCCGATCGTCGGGGCGTATTTGCGGCTCGTTCGCTTTTTGGCTGTCTGGGCGTCGGTGTTTTTGTTGCCGCTTTGGTATTTATTGATGACGGAGCCGGAACTGCTGCCGGGGCCGCTGCAGTTTTTAGGAAAGGCGAAATTAGGCGATATTCCGCTTTTTGCCCAAATTTTGATGATCGAAATCGGCATGGATATGCTGCGAATGGCCGCCATTCATACGCCGTCCTCGCTGGCGACAGCGCTCGGTTTGGTGGCGGCGCTTATGATCGGCGGCATTGCCGTGGAGGTCGGCCTCTTTTCCAACGAAGTGATTTTATATTTCTCGGTTGCCGCCATCGGCACGTTTGCGACGCCAAGCTATGAGATGAGCTTGGCGAACCGGCTCGTCCGCATTGCTTTGCTGATCTTGTCCGGCCTGTTCGGCCTGTACGGCTATGTGCTCGGCCTTACTGTTTGGATCATCTCCTTGGCCCGGATGTCGTCGTTTGGCATCCCGTATTTATGGCCGTTTATTCCGTTTTCTTATCGGGCGATGCGCGATGTGCTCATCCGCTCGCCGATGCCGCTGAAAAACCGGCGGCCGGCCATTCTTCATCCGCGCGACCCTGACCGTTGACGCAGGCGCTCTATTTCCCGGCGCCTGCTTTTTTGTCTTGACGGCTGCGGATATTTGCCGATACATTAAAAAGGGAGAAAAGGAGAATCAATGACGATGAAGACAGTATACGATGTGCAACAGCTGCTCAAACAGTTTGGCACGATCATTTATGTCGGCGACCGGCTCGCCGATTTGGAGCTGATGGAGGAGGAAGTGAAAGAGCTGTACGAGTCTCAGCTCATCGATGTCAAACAATTGCAGGCTGCGTTATTTGTTTTGCGGCAGGAAGCGCAAATCGAGCGGGAAAAACGAATGAGAAAAGGATGAGGGAATGGCAATGGAACAATGGTTGGCAGGCATCGATCTTGGCGGCACGACGACGAAGATGGCGTTTATTACAGAAGACGGAATCATTGTACACAAATGGGAAATCCCAACAGACACGTCCAACCGCGGCGAACGGATCGTCGCCCATATCGCCCGGTCGTTGGATGAAACGCTCGCCCGGCTTGGCGGAACGAAAGAACAGCTGCTCGCCATCGGAATCGGCGCCCCCGGGCCGGTTCAGGAAGAAACAGGAATGCTGTATGAAGCGGTCAATCTAGGATGGAAACACTACCCCTTAAAACGACAGCTCGAAGAAGAGACAGGGCTGCCGGTGGCCGTCGACAATGACGCGAATATCGCCGCCCTCGGCGAAATGTGGAAAGGGGCCGGGGGAGGGGCGCGCCATTTGCTGTTTGTGACGCTCGGCACCGGCGTTGGCGGCGGCGTAATCGCCAACGGGGCCATCGTGCGCGGGACGAACGGCGCCGGTGGAGAAATTGGCCATATGACGATGGTTGCAGACGGCGGCGCGCCGTGCAACTGCGGCAAAACGGGCTGTTTGGAAACGATTGCGTCGGCGACCGGCATTGTGCGGATTGCCGGCGAAAAGCTGGCTGCCAGCGAGCGTCCGAGCGCGCTCCGCGGCGGCGATGTCACCGCCAAAGCTGTGTTTGACGCCGCCAAAACGGGGGATGCGCTCGCGCTTGAGGTTGTTGAGGAGGTGACGCGCTATCTCGGTTTGGCGTTGGCGAATGCGGCCAATGTAACCAATCCGGAGAAAATTGTGATCGGCGGCGGTGTCTCGAAAGCGGGGGCACTGCTCGTTGAGCATGTCGCCGCCCATTTCCGCCGCTATGCTTTTCCGCGTGTCGCCGCCGGAGCGGAGATCGTGCTGGCAACGCTCGGCAATGACGCCGGAGTCATCGGCGGCGCCTGGTTGGCGAAATCGCTCATCGGCGCCTAAACCGCAACGGCTTGCTCCAGCAAGGGAGCAAGCCGTTGTTTTCATTTTTTGGCGCCTGCCGCATATGTTGAAGGTAGAAGAAAGGGAAGGGGAGATGGCGCATGCGCGTCCAAGCATGGCCTGGCGATACGCTTGAAAAATACGGGCAATGGTTTTCAGTGCCGACGGAGTTGATTGTAGACGCCAATCCACATGTCGACAAAGGAAGGCTGCGTCCCGGACAGACAGTCGCTATTCCGGGATATGGCGTCATCGAGTCATGGGAAACACTCTCCCGCAGTCTATCGCTGCCGATCGAGGCGTTGCGGCGGATGTCGGGGGCGATGGCGGTCATTGACGGAACAGCGCCGCTGCCTATGCGGATCGCCGCTCCTGTCGTTCGCAGCGTCCGGCCGTACGATTTTGCCGCTTTGACGGAGGATATTGACGCGATCGTCCGCCATTACCCGTTTGTGCGCCAGCGGACGATCGGATACAGCGTGCTCGGTTTGCCGCTTGTTGAGCTGCAAATCGGCCGCGGCCCGGTGCGCGTCCATATGAACGGATCGTTCCATGCCAACGAATGGATTACAACGGCAGTATTAATGGCGCTCATCGATGACTATGTGCGGGCGCTTGTCAATGACGACATGTTGGCCGGCCGCCGGGTTCTCGAGTATTACCATAAAACGACTCTTTCCGTCGTGCCGATGGTCAATCCCGATGGCGTCAATCTTGTGTTGAACGGTCCTCCCGAGAAGGAGCCGCACCGGAGTGAAGCCATCCGCATTAACGGTGGGGCCGCTGATTTTTCCCAGTGGAAAGCGAACATTCGTGGCATCGACTTAAACAACCAGTTTCCGGCCCGCTGGGAAATTGAACAGGCGCGCAAACCGCCAAAGGGACCGGCGCCGCGTGATTTTCCCGGCTTCGCCCCACTCACCGAGCCGGAGGCGAAAGCGATGGCAGCGCTGGCTGAAGAAGGGGATTTTGCAATGGTTGTTGCGTTTCATACACAAGGAAAGGAGATTTATTGGGGGTACGAAGGATTGGAGCCGCCAGAAGCGGAGGCGGCCGTCAAGGCGATGGCCGAAGCGAGCGGATACCAAGCGATTCGCTATATTGACAGCCACGCCGGCTACCGCGACTGGTTCATTCAGACATGGCGGCGCAGAGGCTATACGGTCGAACTCGGAGAAGGGGTCAACCCGCTGCCGCTTTCGCAATTTGCGCAAATATACCGCGACAGCCTCGGTTTGTTTTTGGCTGCGCTCGAAATGGCTTGAAGGCGGCGTTTGCGGAGAAATGCCGCATGGGCTGCCAATTGCATCGCAATGCTCTGAAAGGCGTGAAAAAACGCAAGAGGCTCCGTCCGCCTCTTGCGTTTTCAGTGTGTGCCTGTCGGAATGCCGTGGTGCAAAATCGTCATCACTGTAAACCAGCCGAAAACCGCCGCTGTGCCAAGCCCAAATAAAAATCCGAGCACATTTTTCTCGCGCAGCGTGCGGAGCATGCCGTAAAGGGCGAGCAACGTCACGAGCGCAAAAATAATGACTGTACCCATCCGTTTTACCCCCTTGTGAAACAGTATGTACAAGCGAGCTCATTCTTTTTCATTGTAATCTTTTTTTTTTCTTTTGTCGAGGTCTGTTCCGCATTTGCATGTTTCTCTTTCATCGGCGGGAGAAAAACGGTAAAATAAGGATAACGCTGACCATGCCAACGATAAGGAGGAGACGGTGATGGAATGGACGCGCATTCCTGTCGGCCCGATTCAGGCGAACGCCTACTTGTTGTCGGCCGCGGACGGTGCATGTGTCATCATTGACCCTGGAGCGGAAGGAGCAACGATCGTGCGCCGAATTGAAGAAAAGAAATTGACCCCGCTGGCGATTTTGCTGACGCATGCCCATTTTGACCATATCGGCGGCATTTCTGATGTGCTCGCCCGCTGGGATATTCCCGTGTATGTGCATGAAAACGAAAAATCATGGCTGCAAGATCCGGCGCTCAACGGTTCACTTTATTTCGGCGGTCCGGTCGTTGTCCGTTGCGAGCCGACATGCCTTACAGGGCGGACGACGTTGACGATCGGTCCGTTTGTGTTTGACGTGCGGGAAACGCCTGGCCATTCGCCGGGCAGCGTCTCGTATTACTGTGAAGCCGCGCAGCTCGTATTTTCAGGCGATGCGCTGTTTGCCGGCAGCATCGGGCGCACCGATTTGCCGGGCGGCAACCACCAGCAGCTGTTGGCAAGCATTCACCGCAAGCTGTTGACGCTGCCTGAAGAGACGTTGGTTTTGTCCGGGCATGGACCGGAGACGACGATCGGCATGGAAATGGACACCAATCCATTTTTGCACGGGTTTTCTTGATTTCCCGGCAGCCGCCGCACGGCAGAGCTTCCGGAGAGGACATGGAAACAGGCAGACAGGCGTCTGCCTGTGAAGCCTGCAAAATAAAAAAACCCCTCTCAGCCGCGCCAAGAAGGGTTTTTGGGGGATGTTCTATCCATAATAATGGGAGGGGATATAGTTAAGCTACTACTATAACCATATACCATTGTTTTCACTATGTCAATAGTAAAAATAAAAAATTTAAGGAAGGAAACCATCATGGGACAACTGTACGAACAAATTGCCGCGGCGCCGGGAGGGCGGGTGTCATACGCCGATTATATGAACATGGCGCTTTATGACGCACAGGCGGGCTATTATATGCGCGAGCGGACGAAAATCGGCAGGAAGGGAGATTTCATTACGAACAGCTCGTTCGCTGCCGTATTCGGAAAAGCGCTTGCTTCGTTTTTCATTCGGATTGTCGAGCGGGGCGGCCTGCCGCCGGCGATTTGCGAGTGGGGGGGCGGGGATGGACGTTTGGCGCTGGCGATATTGGAAGAATGGGAGAAAAAAAGCCCTGATACATACCGTGAGTTGTCGTATACGATCATCGATCAAAGCCTGTTCCACCGTCAAAGGCAGCGGGAAACGCTTCGCGCGGCTGCCGATAAAGTGGAGCAATATGACAACGTCTCCCGCTGGCTCGCCGAGCGTGGGCCGTTTTCTGGGATCGTATTCAGCAATGAATTTTTTGACGCACTCCCGGTTCATGTGATTGCAAAGGAACAAGGGATTCTTTATGAATGTTTCGTCGCCGCCCGTGACGGTCGGCTCGTCGAGGAAAAGGAGCCGCTTTGCAATTTGGATATTGCTCGCTACTTGGCTGAGCGCGGCCTCTCGCTTGCCGAAGGGCAGCGCTTGGAAGTGCCGCTCGCGGCACGATCATTTTGGCTTGACATCGGGCCGCAGTTTCGCCAGGCGGTGATGGTGACGATTGATTATGGTTATACGGACGAACAGCTGCGGGCGCCGGCGCGGCGGCACGGCAGCTTGCGGGGTTATTTCCGCCATCGGCTCGTCCCCGACCCGCTTCACCGTCCAGGGGAGATGGATTTGACGGCCCATGTACAATGGGATGCCATCCGCTTGTACGCCCAGCAGACCGGGTGGGAGGAGGTGGCGTTTCTCCGCCAAGATCGGTTTTTGCTTGCTGCCGGTCTCTTGGACGAATGGGCAGTTTCCAAAAGCGCGGAGTTGTTTGCCCCGCCGAGCCGGGAAGACCGGATGCTTCGCGCGTTGGTCGCCGATGACGGCATCAGCCGTTTTTTCGATGTGCTCATCGGACAAAAAGGCGTGAAGCTTCCCATCCCGGACATTTGGGCGGCGCCGGAATTTTTGCCATAAAGACAAACAGGCAGAGAACGGGCTCTGCCTGTTTTCATTCGCCCATGCCGGGCACCATCATGAACGTCGTCCAGTATGTAAAAGCGGCAAAGAAAATCGTCAAATACGCCCCGAAAATGTAAATGTACATTCGCTCGGTCAGTTTCAAAAAGCCGACGAAAAGGAAAAACACGGTTTGGCCAAAGAAGATGAGCGATGTCGTATGCATATGGCCAAGATAAAACATGACGGCAAAAATGCCAGTCCAAAAAGCCAAGACGCGGAACATGCGATCCATTATGTATCCCTCCCTCTAGAAATGTTGATTTATCAAGGCTTTTCGGCCCCTCAGGGGTGTCCAAAAAATATTTTTCGACAAAATCTCTTACATCCTTTTTCAGTT